>DASRZO010000363.1:0-3248 GCA_035686405.1 Pseudomonadales bacterium
CCAGTCAACTGTTCGGGCTTTGAAAGAAAACCTGCGCAGCGATCTCGCTGTAGAACGGACTCCCATTACGAGGTGCCATGGATGGACGATCTACTGCGCAGGGCTCTAACGCTATCCCGTATCTTAGACACAATGGATGTACTTGCAGCGTGTCCCGCGAACCGAATGCCGCGCCTCGGCCACTCGCTGAACAACGGCGTTGAGAAGGCGGCGTTGATGCACCGACCCGCGCCTCGGCCACTTCCCGAACAACGGCGTTGCTTCAACCGAACTGCGTTTCGGACACACCGAGCAACGGCGTTGAAGTGCACAGCCGAACACCGTCTCTCGGCCACGCCTCGAACAACGGCGTTGAGGTGCACAGCCGAACGCCGCTCAGGCCTTCGAATCATGGCGTTGATGCCACCGCTGAACGTCGCGCACCGCTCATCGACGGCACTTCAAGCCGAACGCGGCAGCACCACCACGTTATCGAATGTGAGCTTCGCGAGATCTTCCGCGACGGCGGCACCGAACACCACGCCCTTCTGCGCGTAGATGTACGGATGCAGTTTGCGCGCGCGATCGCGATACGTCGCCAGGCGCGCCTCGATGACGGCTTCGACGCGTAGCCGATCGTCCTCGCCGAGCGGCACGTCGCCGATGCGGCGGCGCAACAGCAGCAAATCGTGGTGTTTTCCGAGCGCGTCGCCGAGCCGATCCAGATACCAACGCCGCGCGCGATTCTCCGCACACAGCACCGGCCGGATCATGTCGAGCTGATAGAAGCCGCATTTCACCCAACGGCGCCAGCGGTGCATCAAATCGGCGTCGTCGTGCGCCAGCACTTCGCGGCCGAGCCGACGGCTGCGCCGATAGCACTGTACGAAGCCGTCCACCAGCGCGCCATCGTTCAGTTGTTCAGCATCGAGATCGCGCCAGACGCCGGATTCCTGTTGGAAGCCGTCGGATACCTGATCCATCGCGGCACGCGTCAGCGTATCGACCGGTTTGTCGCCGAGCGCGCGCGCGACGATCGCGAGCGCCGTTTGCGATTTGCGTTTGACGGTCTTCGTGACGAGCGAGCGCGCAGCAGAGACCACCGCGACGCCGTCGCGCGACGGCGCGAGCGTGCGGTGGATCGCCTTCAAACGGGCCTCGGCGTCATTCAGCGTTTGTTCGGGGACTTGCTGCTGCAGCAACTGCCAACTCGCGCTCAGCCGCTTCACGCCGACGCGCAAACTGTGAACGGACGTATCCGTCAGCGGCGCCGAATAGGCCGACAGCAGGTGCAGGCAACGGTTGTTCTCCTGCAGCGCGTGATAGATGACGAAGTCACTGAACCGCATCGCGCAACCCCTGTTCGCTCCGCATGCTCCGAGCGAGGCCGACGGCTGTCAAGGCGCCGGTCACGCCGAACAGCATCGACAGTAGGAGCGGCCACGGCGTGCCGTTCTGTAGGACACCGAGCATCTGGCTCGCGACGGCGGCGAACATCATTTGCGAGAAACTCGTCAGCGCCGAGGCGGTACCCGCGCGCAGCGGAAACACGTTGATCACCTCGGCCTGCGCGTTCGGCAGTCCGATACCCTGACCGAACTGCGCCAGCATCATCGGCAGGAACAGCGTCGCCGGATCGAGCCGGCCCGATAGCGCAAATGCGACCGTCGTCAGGACGCCGGCGAGCGCGACCATCATGCCCGCGGTCATCAACGTCAGCGATTCGAACCGTTCCGACAGTCGTATCGCGGTGAAGTTGCCGATCATGAAACCGCCTGCGACCAGGACGAAGTACAACCCGTATTCGGTCGCCGGCCGATGCAGCAAATCGACCATCACGTACGGCGCGCCGGAAATGAACGAAAAGAAAATCGTCGACGAGAACGCCGGGTACAGCGCGAGCACGACGAAGCGGCTCGAGCCCAACAGCTGCGCAAAGCCGCGCAGCATCGTCGCCGGCGAGTCGATGCGATGCTCCGGACGATGCGACTCGGCGAACATCACGACGACGGCGCCGACGACGACGGCGCCCGCCGTGCACACGAGCGCGAAGATCGCGCGCCAGCCGAACGCGTCGGCGATGAATCCGCCGATCGCCGGCGCGACCATCGGCGCGACGACCATCACCGTCGTCAACCGTGCGATGACACCGGCCGCGCGCTGCGGTCCGTATAGATCGCGAGCCACGGCCCGCGCGATCACCATGCCCGCCGCGCCGCCGCCCGCTTGCACGATCCGCGCGACGATCAGCGTTTCGACGTTCGGCGCGAACGCACACGCGAATCCGCCGACGACGAATACGATCAGCCCCACGAGCAACACCGGCCGTCGCCCATAGCGGTCCGACAGCGGACCGTACGCGAGCGTACCGACCGCGATCGCGACCATCGACGCGCTGAGCGTCAGCTGCGCGGTCGCGCTCGACACCGCGAAGCCGCGTTGAATCGCCGGCAACGCCGGCAAAAAGCACTGCATTGCAAACGGTCCCGTGGCCGTGACGGCGGCGAGAATCGCGATCAGCCAATGCGGCGGTACTGCGGCGGGATCGATCGTGCGGGTCATGCAGATGCAGAGTAGCCGCGCTCCCCGGCATTCGCTATAACACCGCCTTCATTCACGACCGTCGCGCCGTTCATGGACATCGCCACCATCGATGGAATCGAGATCGCGTATCGCGTCGCCGGTTCCGAGAGCGCGCCGGGTGTATTGCTGATCCACGGTTACACCGGCAATCACCGCAACTGGGCGTTGAACGTCAAAGCGATTCTCGCCGCGGGCTACCGCACGTTGTCGCCGGACAACCCCGGTCACGGCGAGTCGTCTGCACCGAAGTCGTTCGAAGACTACGAATTCGGCCGCGTCGCCGACGTACTGTACGAACTGGCGTCCGGATTGGACTTCGAACCCGCGATCGTCGTGGGACATTCGATGGGCGGCGCGATCGCGGAGGAATACGCGTTGCGGCATCGTTCGGCCGTTCGCGCGTTGGTGCTCGTCGGCAGCGCCGGCGGTGCGTCCGGTACAGAACGTGCGTCGATGGCGCAGCACATCGACGATCTGCGCGACGTATTCGCGCGCGGCGGAATGACCGCGGTGTTCGATCGCCTCGCCGAGTTGGGATTGCGACCCGAACTCGAATCGATGAGCGACTCGATGCGTCGCCTGGTGCGCAGCGAATTCGCGAAGACGTCGTGGCCGGGTTACGAATTCGGCGGACTCGCGCTGCGCACGCGCCGCGAGACGCTGACCGGGCTCGCCGAGATCGACGT
>DASRZO010000364.1:0-3545 GCA_035686405.1 Pseudomonadales bacterium
CCAGTCTGATTGCTTCTAACGGTGGCGTTAATACGGCGTATCAGTAAGACTTCATTTCATTTTCAGGAACAATATGGACCGCCTTTCCGCCATGGCCGCGTTCGTCGCGGTGGTCGACGAGGCGGGCTTTGCGGCGGCTGCACGCAAGCTGGGTCAATCACCACCGGCGGTGACACGCGCTGTCGCCGAGCTCGAATCGCGCATGGGTGTGAGGTTGCTCGCGCGCACGACCCGTTCGGTTCGCCTGACCGAGGCCGGCACACGGTACGCGGCGGATTGCCGTCGCATCCTCGCCGATGTCGCCGAGTCGGAAGCGTCGACCATCGGTGTGCATTCGCAGCCGCGCGGACATCTCGTCATCACGGCGCCCGTCCTGTTCGGCAGCATGCACGTGATGCCGATCGTCACGGAGTACCTCGACCGTTATCCGGAGACCGACGTCTCGTGCTGGTACGTCGACAGGATGGTCAACCTCATCGAGGAAGGCATCGACGTCGCGGTCCGAATCGGGGAACTGTCCGACTCGAGCCTGCAAGCGGTCGCCGTCGGTCGGGTCGATCGAGTGCTGTGCGCGTCACGCGGCTATTTGAAGCGACACGGCGCGCCACGCGACCCGCGCGATCTCGCTCAACATCGAGTGATCTCCGCGGGCGGCGTGTCGCCCACTCAAGAATGGTCGTTCATGGCCGAGGGGCGGCCGCTGCGGGTGCGTGTTCGTCCGCGCTTGTCGACGACCAGCAACGACTCGGCCATCGCCGCCGCGCTCGACGGATTCGGTATCACCCGAGTGTTGTCGTACCAGATTGCCGAGCATGTGAAGAAGGGCACGCTCGAACGGATACTCGAACGCTACGAGCCGTCACCGTGGCCGATCCACGTCGTGCACCGCGAGGGACGGCATGTCGCCCAGAAGGCACGAGCGTTCGTGGATCTGGCGGTCGAACGTTTGCGAGGGGACGCGTCCCTGCGCTGACATCAGCCTCCGCGCAGCGACGGGTATTTCTCGATCATCCAAGATTTCCCGAGCGCTTTCGCCGGCAACTCGAGGCCGAGTTCGGGTACTTCCAGCGCGATCCACTCGGTGAACGAATTGCTGTTTGGACCGGGCCACATCACATACTCGTTAGGGAATGGATAGCTGAGCGCCGCACGGTGTATGGAGTCGACGAGACGTTCGGCGTCGGCGCCACGCCGATCGAAGAGCAGCACCGGCGCTGAGCCGAACCAATCGCCGTCGGGACGATCGTGGGTGACGCTGACGACCGGTAGCCCACGGCTCAGCCGCCACCCGATCACCTGATAGCGCGTGTAGCGGTCTGCGTGCGCGGCCTTCGTGACGATCCATGTGTGAATCGCGAAGCGCCCCCGCACGCCCCACACGTCGGCTCCGTAGACCTGGACGACGGCGTCGCGATATTCATCAGCGCGTGGCGCAACGGCGACGCCGACGGAGGTCGGCTCGAGCGCACGAGACAGTGTCGCGAGACCGAAGGCTGCAAGTGCGAGTGTTGCAAGGGCGAACATAGCGAACCTGCGCATGCTCTCAGTGATCGAACGACCCGTTCAGTGCGATCCCCGTTGCCAGCGACCATCGAATGCGGCGCGCCAATGGGAATCTCGGCGCAGCCCGCCCTCGAATGCCGCCGTTGAAACTGTGTCGACCGTTCGAATCTGACGACGTCACGATGGGGCGATTCGCACGCGTTCGTCAACGAATTTCCTATGTTTTATTCACATTTTCATCGTACACTGTACACTCATCCAGTAATGGCGCCGCGAACATGTCTTCCAACGCACCGACGGTTCTTTCGTTTCGCCCGATCGACGAGATCGAAGCCACGCTGCTCGACAGTTGGCGCGAGGTGTCCAAGGCGACGCATCGGTTCCTCGTGCTGCTGCGCGAGTTCGATCTGCGCCAAGGTTGGCGCGCTTACGGCAACGTCGATTGTGCGGACTGGCTCAACTGGAAGTGCGGCATCTCGCGCGTGACCGCACAGGAGAAAGTGCGCGTCGCGAAGGCGTTGTGGACGCTGCCGCACATCGACGCCGCGTTCGAACGCGGCGATCTGTCGTACTCGAAAGTGCGCGCGGTGAGTCGCGTCGCGACCGCGCGCAACGAGGAGGCGTTGCTCCGATTCGCGCTCGAATCGACCGCAGCGCAGGTCGAGGCGTATTGCCGACGATTGCGCAACGGCGACGGCGTGGCCTCCGCGGACCACGCGCGCCGGCTGCAGGAAATGCGTTCGCTGTCGCGCACGATTCGCGAAGACGGCAGCGGCACATTGCACGTCGAGTTGCCGCGCGCCGATCTCGAACTGGTGCTCAACGCGCTCGAGTATGTCGGCCGAACGTTGCCCGACGACCCGACGCGTTCGCTGTTCGCGAAAGGCGCCGATGCATTGCTACAGATGGCGCGCGACGCGCTAGCAGGACGCACCGGCCACGGCGCCGCGGGCGACAACTTCCAAGTGATCGTGCACGTGGACGCCGATGCACTGTCCGGCCACGGCGGCGAGAGCGACCTGCCGCTGCCGACCGTGAAGCGTCTGTGCTGCGACGGCGCGGTGACCCCGATCGTCGAAGACGACACGGGCCGCCCGCTCGACGTCGGCCGCAAGCAGCGACTCGTGTCCGGCGCGTTGAAGAAGGCCGTGTTCGCGCGCGATCGCTCGTGCACGTTCCCGGGCTGTCACCACACGCGCTATCTCGACGCGCATCACGTGCAGCACTGGGCCGACGGCGGCGAGACGAATCTCGAAAACCTGCTGCTGCTGTGCACGGCGCATCACACGCTGGTGCACGAAGGCGGCTTCACGATTCGACGGCACCGCGACGGGCGGTGGTATTTCGTGCGGCCCGACGGTCGGCCGGTGGAGGTTGAGGCGTCTTCCGCGAAAGACGGAGTTTGCGACGGTGCCGGTCCGCCATCTTCCGCGGAAGATGGGCCGCGCCTTGGAACACATCCGCGATCTTCCGCGGAAAACGTTCGCGAGGAACGCGCGGTTTACAGACTCACGTCACTACGCTTCGGCAGGTAGCGCTCCGTCGAATCGTCAGATCCGCCGCCCGGTGCCGGCCCAGTAGCGATCGCGCAGCAGCCGCTTGTAGAGCTTGCCGGTCTCGTGCCGCGGCATCGCGTCGACGAAGTCGATCGAGCGTGGCGCCTTGTAGCCCGCGAGGTGTTCGCGACAATGCGCGACGAGCGCGGCCGCGAGCGCGTCGTCCGCGACGACGCCGGGGCGCACCTCGATCGCGGCCTTCACCTCTTCGCCGAACTCGTCGTTCGGAATGCCGAACACGGCGGCGTCCGCAACGGCCGGGTGCGTGGTCAGCACCGCTTCGATCTCGGCCGGATAGATGTTCACGCCGCCGGAAATGATCATGTCGATCTTGCGATCGCTCATGAAGAGATAACCGTCTGAGTCGACGTAGCCGACGTCGCCGAACGTGAAGAGCCCCGGTTCGAGGTGCACGTCCGCGGTCTTGCCGGGCTCTTTGTGGTACTCGAAGTCGGTGCCCATCTTGTTGCGCACGTAGATCTGCCC
>DASRZO010000365.1:0-10517 GCA_035686405.1 Pseudomonadales bacterium
GCGAGCATCGCGACGACCGAGAAGCGCGGCGCGACGTAGTCGGTGTACGGGCCGAACGGTCCGCACGGCTCGCGGCCGGGTTCGCCCGTTGGTAGGGCGAGACCGCCGAGCGCCGCCCCCATCGTGCCGTAGCCGGCCATCATCGCGAGCGGTCCGGTTTGTCCGAACAAGCACGTGCTCAGCATGATCAGGCCGGGCTTGCGCGCGGCGAGCGAGTCGTAGTCGAGTCCCCATTTCTTCATCGCTTTCGGCGAGAAGGACTCGACGACGATGTCGGCCCAGTCCACCAACTCGAGGATGGTCGCCTTGCCTTCCGGCGTACCGGGGTCGAGCTCCAGGCTGTGTTTACCGGCGTTGATGCTCGCGAACGAAGCGGAAGTCTCCGGCGAGAATTTGTCGCCGTAGAACGGTCCCAAGATGCGCACGAGATCGAGCCGGACGCGCGACTCGATCTTGATCACGGTGGCGCCGTAGTCCGCCAACACGCGCGTCGACCACGGGCCGGCCATGACCCAGGCGAAATCGAGGACCTTGACGCCGGCGAGCGGCAATTCGTTCTCGGCGGTTGTCGCTGACGACTGCATTCGGGGGCGAAACACGGCGTGTGCGTCGAGTTTCGGCGCACGCGAACGCAGCCGCAGCGGTCGCCGGCTGAAGCGCGCGAACGCACCCGGCAACGTGAGGTCGTTCGACTTCCACCAGAAGTCGCGCGCGGCGAGTTGCCGGCTCTCGAGCAGGTCGTGCGCGGTCGACACCGGTACGATCAGCGCACCGTGTTCGACTGCGCCGTCGAGCAATTCGTTCTTCGTGCGCGCCTCCAGAAATCTCCCGAGCGCGTCCTTGAAGGTTTGCAACGGTGCAACGTCGCGGGTCTCGCGCAGGCTGCCCATGTATTTCGGCCAATCGAGGTTCGCGAGCGCGTCGTCGATGTAGTTCTCGGTGCGCATCCACTGCAGCAGGTTGCGGGCGAAGCCGAGCATCGGACCGAGGAAGCCGATCGTCGTCGAGACGAAGCCGTCTTTGCACGGCCAGATCAACGGAATCACGTTACCGCCGACGTTGCCGACGCGACCCATGCGCGAGGCGCCGACGTACGCGGTCAGCAACGAGAACGACGCGGCGAGGTTGCACGCCTCCTGCGCGGAGACGTCGACGTCTTGGCCGCGGCCGGAGCGCTCGGCGCTGCGCAGCGCGAGCAAAGCCGCACCCGCGCCGGCGACGCCGGCGTGCGACCACGCGGTGATCGCGCCGGTGCGCAGCGGTTTGCCGTCCTGATAGCCTGTGATCGCCATCGCGCCGGACGCGGCCTGCGCGATCAGGTCGGTCGCCTGATAGTCGCGTTTCGGACCGTCGCCGAATGCGCCGATCGTCAAGTGGACCAACGATGGGTTCGAGGTGCGCAGCGTCGCGATGTCGATTCCGCATGCACGGAGCTGGCCGTTGTCGACGACGAGATCGGCGTTGCGCGCGACGTCGGCGAAGCGTCGCTTGCCGTCTCCGGTCGCGAGGTCGAGCACGAGGCTGTCGCAGTTGCGTGCGTACACCTGCCACATCAGTTCCGCCGGCAGCGCGGCGCGCATCGGCGATCCGCCCGGCGGTTCGACGCGGACGACGTGTGCACCGAGATCGGCGAGCAGCGCCCCGCACAGCGCGCCGCGCTCGTCGGAGAAGTCGAGAACCCGGTAGTCCGATAGCACGGCAGTTCTCCTGTCAGCGCCGCGCGGCGGCGTATTCGGCGGCGAGGCGGTCGACGAGGTCCGCGACGCGCGGCACGTCGTTCACTTGCGCCACGGTGTGGCCGGCCGACCAGATGTCCTTCCAACGCCGCGGTGCATTCGCGGTGATGCCGGAGCCCGCGCCGGCGTCGAGCGTGCCGACCAGCGTCGGGTCCATACCTGCCGATTCCACGGAGGGGCGCAGCAGGTTCGTTTCGAGCCCGGTCAGCGCGCGCGACAACACGATGTCGTCGAGCGTCGAGCGCACCAGCATCTCCTTGTAGCGGTCGGCGGCGAGGCTCTCCTGTGTCGCGATGAAGCGCGTGCCCATGTACGCGAGATCGCAACCGAGCGCGATCGCGGCGTTCAGCGCGACGCCGTCGGCGACGCCGCCGGCGAGCACGACCGGCCCGTCGAATACCGACCGCACCGCGCGCACGAACGCGAACGGATTGGCCCAACCGGTCTGACCACCGGCGCCGGCCGTCAGCAGAATCAACCCGTCGACGCCGGCTTCGATCGCGCGTTCGACGTGGCGCATCGACGCGACGTCGGCGAACACGACGACACCGGCCGCGTGCAGCCGATCCATCACCGGCGCCGGCGAGCCGACGCTCGTGATCACCATGGCCGGTTGGTATTTCTCGACGAGGCGCGTGTCGGCGTCGAGGCGCGTGTTCGTCTTGTGCACGATCAGGTTCGGCGCGAACGGCGCGCGACCTTCGGTCTCCGCTTGCATGCGCGCGAGCCAACGCTCGAGTTCGTCGACGGTGCGACAGTTCTTCGTCGGGAACGAACCGATCGCGCCGGCGCGCGATGCCGCGATCACGAGATCGGGCCCGGACACCAGCAGCATCGGCGCCGCGATCAGCGGCAAGCGCAAATTGCGTGTGATCGATTCCGGCAGGCGCGCCATCGTCAGCGGCCTTTCCACACCGGATCGCGCTTCTCGGCGAACGCGCGCAGCCCTTCCTGCAGATCCTCCGATTGCATCACCGCGCGCGACGGCTCTTGTTGTTTCTTCCAACCATCCGCGTCGTTCCACATTTCCGCGGCGGAGCGATACGCGATTTCCTTGGCGGCCTTCACGGCGACCGGCGAGTTGCGCGCGATGATGCGCGCGAGCTCGAGCGCGCCGTCGAGCGCATAGCCCACCGGCACGATTTTGTTGACGAGCCCGTGCTGGTGCATCTCGGCGGCCGTCTTCGTCTCGCCCGTGAGGATCATTTCCATCGCGACGTGATACGGCACGCGCCGCGGCAAGCGGAAGCAACCCCCGCCGACTGCGAGCAAGCCGCGCTTCGCTTCGGCGAGACCGAACACCGAGGTCTCGGTCGCGACGACGAGATCGCACGACAGCACCATTTCCATGCCGCCGGCGAGGGCTTGGCCGTCGATCGCCGCGATGATCGGTTTCTTCGGCGGCGTGCCCATGATGCCGAAGCCGCCGCGCTTCTTCGACGCGCCCATGTCGCCGACGCGCGCGGCTTTGAGATCCTGACCGGCCGAGAACGTCGGGCCGTTCGCTTTGATGATCGCGACCCACAGTGCAGAGTCGTCGTCGAAGCGGTCGATCAGCGCTTCGAGTTGCTGCGCCATCGCGCCGTTGAACGCGTTGCGCGCCTCGGGCCGGTCGAGCGTGATGACGAAGATGTGCCCGTCGATCACCTCGCTTTGAAAGTAGCTGCGCTGTTCGTCTGCCATCGTTCCCCCTCGTTGATTCGTGAGCTGCGGAGCGCGCTTCGATGCGTCACATGCCGAAGTCGTAGCCGCCATTGACCGGATACGTTTGCCCGGTCACCCAACTCGCAGCGTCGGACGAAACGAACAGCACCATGTTGGCGACGTCGGACGGCTCGCCGAAGCGCCGGATCACGTAGTTCGACAAGGCGCGTTTGGCGAATTCGGGGTTGTCCATCGCGCGCGACGTCGCCGGTGTGCGGGTGGCCGAGATCGCGACGCAGTTGACGCGCACGCCGTATCTGCCGGCCGATTTCGCGAGTGCACGCGAGAAGCCGGCGGCGCCGGCTTTCGCCGCGCTGTACACCTCGAGCCGCGGCTCGCCGACGCGGCCGGCATCCGAGATGATCGTGACGATGCTGCCGCGCTTGGCGTCGATCATCTTCGGCAGCACGAGGCGCGATGCGTTCATCACGCCGAGCAAGTTCACGCCGAGCCACGGCGTCCATTGCTCGGGTTGCTGTTCCCAGAACTCGCCGCGGCCGACCGCTGCCGGGTCGGCACCGGCGTTGCCCGCGTTGTTGACGAGCATCTGGATGTCGAGCGGCTCGAGCTTGGCTTGCATCGCGCGAAAGTCCGACACGTCGCACGGCACCGCCTCCGCGCGCGCGCCGGTCGCGCGAATTTCGGCGACGACCGCGTTGGCGCGATCCGCCGAAAAGTCGTTCACGTACACGCAACCCGCGTTGTGTGCGGCGAAGTGCAGCGCGATCTGTCGACCGACGCCTTGGCCGGCGCCCGTGATCAGCGCGTTTTCGCCTTTGAGATCCAGAATGTTCATCGTCGTTCCCCCGTTTGAAAGTGCGTCGTCGTGCGGCGGCCGCGGTTCATCGCATCGTCGCCGTCGCGCGCTCGGCCTTGCGCCGCGCCGGCGGAGCGTCGACCGCGAGCGTGTTGCGCAATTCGTCGATCAAACGCGAGGTCATGCCGCCGAAGTCGACGGTCGGATCGATCAGCCACAGCAGCGTGATGCCGCGGATGCGCGCCACCAGTTCGGTGGCCACCGCGCGCGGTTTCACGTCCGCATTCGCGCGGCCGTCGCGCTGCGCCCGCGCGATGCCGGCCGCGAGAGTCGAAATGAACGAACGGTTGTGCTTCGCGAAGAGTTCCGCTTTGTGGCGCAGCGGTCCGACCGATTCGGCCATCAGCACGTACAGCGCGCGCGACCAGACGTTGCCGGCGGCGATCAGCCTGACGTAGCGGCGTACGACGTCGACGATGTCGCGGTCGCCGTCGGGATCGATCGCGGCGCCGGTGTTGCGGCGGATCGCGTGCAGCAGTGCTTCGATGACGCCGGGCTTCGAACCAAATTTGCGCGCGATCAACGCGGCGCTGAAGCCGGCGCGGGCGCCGATCTGCTCCATCGTCGTGTCGACGTAGCCTTGCTCGCCGAAGAGTTCGGCGGCGGCCTGCAGGATCCGGTGTTCGGATTCGGCGCGGCGTTGCGCCTGCGTGCGGCGCTCGGTGCGAGGGGCGGTGCGTACTGCCGAGATCATCTAAAAGGGGACCACGAAGAAAGTAATTGATCATTCACTATGTGCGAATCTAGACTCGCTGCAGTTGGTGAGTCAACAGTCGGATCGAATCGACGGGCGGGCGCGATCATCGAGTTGCGCCGGCGGTGCAAGCGACGGTGGCAACCGCGCGGTGCGGCGCGACGTCGACCGAGCACGTTACGGCGGTCCGCAGAATCGGGGGAATCGTGAACGAAGCATCGGACAAGCGGGAACTGAGCCATCCGGATCTGTACGTCGGCCGTGGCGACACGGTGGAACTGTTGGGGATGCGTTGCAGTGCGTGCGGTCACGTCGCGTTCCCGCGGCAGCGCTACGGCTGCGAGAAATGCGGGGCCACGGGTGCAGCGCTGGTCGACGTCGATCTCGCGACCGACGGCACGCTGTCGTCGTTCGCGACCGTGTACATGCATCAGGCGAAGAACATCGCGGCGCCGTTCGTGATCGGCGAAGTCGAACTCGACGCGGGGCCGACGGTGCGCGCGACGATGGTCGAAGCGAACGACGCGGCGCTCGCCGTCGGCGTGCGCGTCGCAGGTCGCTTGCACCCGGCGCCGGCCGCGGACGGTGCGGCCGCGAAATTCGAATTGCGTTTCGCGAAGGCGGCGTCGTGAGCGCGCCGCTGTCGAAGTTCCGTCCGGCGTACGTCGTCGGCATCGGTTTGCATCGCTATCAACACATGAGCGAGACGCCATATCCGGTGCTCGGCCTCGCGGCGGTGCGCGAAGCGCTCGCCGATGCGCGCATCGAATGGCCGGCGGTCGAATCCGTGTATCACGGTACGGCGTTGCTCGGCATGGCATCGACGCGCGTGATGCTGCGGCATTTGGGCGGTACCGGCATTCCGATGCAGCAGGTCGAGAACGCCTCCGCTTCCGGGTCGACCGCGTTCCGTCTCGCGGCATACGAAGTCGCGACCGGCGTCGCCGACGTCGCACTCGCGCTCGGCGTCGACAAGCCGAGCGCGCGGCCGCTCGCGGGTTCGCAGACCGGCATTCGCGGCATCGAAGGCGGCCGGATCGTGCCGTTCACGCACTTCGCGTTGCTCGCGCAGCGCTACATCGAACGCCACGGCGCGACGCCCGAGGATTTCGCGCGCGTCGCAGTGAAGAACCACGGCAACGGTGCGCACAACAAATACGCGCAGCGCCAGCAAGCCCGTTCGCTGGTCGACGTGCTGAACGATCCGCCGATTTCCGGACCGCTCACGCGCCTGCAATGCTGCCCGGTCGGCGAGGGTGCCGCCGCGGTGATCGTCGCGTCGGAAGATGCCATCGCGCGGCTCGGCATCGATCGCAAACGCTGCGTGCGCGTACTGTCGTCGGCGCAGCGCACCGAAGTCGTGTACGCCGAATCGTCGAACTTCGACGCGGAGCTCACGCGCCAGACGACGGCGCAGGCCATCGCCGACGCCGGCATCGCCCCGCGCGACCTGGACGTGATCGAGCTGCACGACGCATTCACCGTCGAAGAGATCTTCTATCTCGAAGCGATGGGCATCGCGTCGCCCGGCGAAGCGCCGGCGATGCTGCGCGACGGCGCGTTCGATATCGGCGGCGACGTCGCCGTGAGCGCCTCGGGCGGTCTGTTGGCGATGGGCCATCCGATCGGCCCGACGGGCGTCGGCCAAATTGCCGAGGTCACGCGCCAACTGCGCGGCGAAGCGGGTGTCCGCCAGCACGACGGCGCCAAGCTCGGCCTCGCGCACATGGTCGGCGTCGGCGCGGTGTGCGTGGTACACGTGCTCGGTCACGAAACCTAACGAAAGAATCGGGGTGCCATCCCGCCTCGAGCGATGTCGTTGGTCGAATTCGTGCGTCTGTGACCGCGTTGACGGTCCGCTCGCGCGTTGCTGCACCGACGCGCACGGCACGGCAGCCGATGCTGTTCGGCATCGTTCGATCGAGATTGCACCGTGCCGCGCGTCGATTTCGTCAGGTACATGTTCCTGTTGTTGGGCGGTATTTCGTTCGTCGTCGGCCTCGACTCCGCGTTGGACACGCGCGCGTTCGCTCGCGGCGCGGCGGGCGCGGACGGAACCGTCGTCGGGCTCGTGCGCAACGTCGGCAGCAGTTCGAACGCGGTCGCGCCGGTCGTGCGCTTCCAAACGCGCGACGGCGAGACGATCGAGTTTCGCTCCGACACCGCGAGCAGCCCGCCGAGCTATGCGCGCGGCGAGCGCGTCGCCGTGTTGTATCGGCCGCTGCTGCCGCACGACGCGCGCGTCGCCGACTTCGCAACGCTGTGGGCGAGCGCGCTGATGTTCGGCGGCATCGGCTCGATCTTCTTCGGCATCGGCGCCGCGTGGACCGTGGCGGTGATCAAACAGGCGCGTCGAGCAGCGGATTTGAAGCAGCGCGGCAAACGCCTCGCGACGACGGTTCAGCGCATCGACATGAATGCTCATGTGACGGTGCAGGGCTTGCACCCGTATCGGGTCGTTACGCAGTGGCGCGACCCGTTCGGCGGCACGGTGCGTACGTTCGAGAGCGACTACGTGTGGGTCGACCCGACGCCGTACGTCGACGGACGCGCCGTCAACGTGTTCGTCGATCCGGACGATCCGTCGCGGTACTACGTCGACCTCGAGTTCGTCGAGATCGAGGCGCGTCGAGCGCGCCCCTCGATCGAATCGTCGGAGCGCGAGAAGCGCCCCGCCGTACGCGCCGGTTGAAGCCGACGTGCGAGTCGATCCGCGGCGCCGTCGTCAGCCGACGAGCTGTCCGACGAACGGCTGCAGATTCGGGTAGCCGGTCGTTTCCCAACCCCCGTCCACGAACAGATTCGAACCGGTGATGTAGCCGGCGTCGTCGCTCGCGAGGAAGAGTGCCGCGGCGGCCATGTCGTCCGGTGTGCCCCAACGCTTCATCGGAATCCGATCCATGTAGGCGCCTTCGACGCCTGCGATGTTGTGCATCGCCGCCGTCAACGGCGTGTCGGTGAGCCCCGGCGAGATCGTGTTGAATGCGGACGCGCTTCGGTGCGAGTTCGAGCGCTGCGTTGCGCGACAGCATCTCGACGCCCGCTTTCGCGCAGCAGTACGCGACGCCGCCGTACATTGGCACGTGCGAGTTCAACGACGCGACGTTGACGATCGCGCCGCCGTGACCGTGCGCGATCATCGCGCGCGCCTCGTGCTTCACCGACAGGAACACGCCCTTCAGACAGATGTCGACGACGAGATCCCAATCGGCTTCCGCGAGTTCGGTGATCTCGCCGAAACCGCCGAGGCCGGCGGCGTTGAACGCAACGTCGAGCCGGCCGAAGCGCCGCGTGGCGGTCGCCGCCATCGCTTCGACCTCCGCTTCGACCCGCACGTCGACTCTCGCGCAGGCGATCGCGTCGCCGAATTCGCGCGCCGTCGTCGCCAGCGACGCGTCGTTGATGTCGCCGACGACGACTTTCGCGCCCTCTGCGACGAGCCGCCGCGTGATCGCGAGCCCGATGCCGGACGCGCCGCCGGTGACGACGCCGACTTTGCCTTCGAACCTGCGATTGGCCATGGGTAGCTCCCGCTCGTGTGTTGCCCGACGGCGGAACCATAAGAGGCCCCGTCGGCGGAGTCGAGCGCACGAGAAATCGCTGGCGCGCGGATAATAAAGAAAGTAGATTCTTTCTTTATTGACGAAAGAGACCGAGCGCCATGAATATCCGATCGAAGTCGGCGGTGCGCGTGGCGACCCACGCGGAACTGAAGGAGAAGGGCGTCGTCGTAGTCGCGGGCGCCGAGCGTCGTATCGCGGTGTTCGCCGACGGCGACGCCGTGTACGCGGTCGAGAACAACTGTCCGCACATGGGCTTTCCGCTCGATCGCGGCTCGGTGCGCGACGGCATGCTGACGTGTCACTGGCACCAAGCGCGGTTCGATCTGCGTTCCGGCTGCACGTTCGACCTGTGGGCCGACGACGTGCCGCGCTACGAAGCGTGGATCGACGACGGCGTGGTGTATGTCGCGCGCGAACCGAGCACGACGTTCGACGAAGCGCATCACCGCGCGCGCTTGCTGCGCGGGATGGAACAGAACATCGGCCTCGTGCAGGCGAAGAGCATTCTGGCGCTGCTCGGCGACGACGCCTCGGTCGCGCGGATCGTGCGCAGCGCGGTCGACTTCGCGTCGAAGAACCTCACGCAGATGACCGAAGGCATGACGCGCCTCGCGTGCGTCGCGCGCCTGCGGCCGTACCTGTCGCACGAGACGACGTATCAAGGGCTGTACTACGCGATTCGCGCGATCGCGAACGAGGCGAGCGGTTCGCCGGCGCGGCGCGCGCGCGACGCGCTCGCCGAGCAGCACGACCTCGCGACGCTGAAGGGCTGGCTCAAGCAGTGGGTGCAGACGCGCCATCGCGACGGCGCCGAACGCACCGCATTGACGGCGCTGCGCGAACTGCCGCCGCGCGACGTGGCCGATCTGATCTTCACCGGTGCGACGGAACGCCTGTACGCGAACGGCGGCCACGAGCTCGAGAGCTGCAACAAGATCTTCGAGCTGATCGAGCTGCTCGGCGCCGACGATGCGCCGAATCTGGTGCCGCTGTTGATGGAAGGTCTCACCGACGCGCGCGGGCGCGAGGAGAGCACGAATTGGCACCACCCGATCGAACTCGTCGAGCCGTTGCGCGCGCTCGAACGACGCTTGCCGCGCGTGCTCGATCGTGCTGACGATCGCGCTTGGGCGCCGGACGCTGCGCTGACCGAGCTGTTGTTGGGCGACGATCCGCTCGCGACGATCGACGGTCTCGAACGCGCGCTCGCAATCGGCGCACCGGCGGCGTTGGTCGCGCGTCACGTCGCGTACGCGGCGGCGCTGCGCCTTGCGCGCTTCGCGACGTCGAACGAGGTGACCGACTGGTTCAATCCGCAGCACACGTTCATCTACTGCAACGGCGCGTATCAAGCGGTGTCGCGCGCGGCGACGCCGGACGTCGTGCGCGGCGTTTTTCACGGCGCGATGTCGGTGTACATGGATCGGTATCTGAACGTGCCGCCGGCGCGGCTGCCGAGCGAGCGCAACACCCGCGACGATCTGCCCGATACCGCGAAAGGGCTGCGCGCAGCGCTGTTGAAGGAGCTCGACCAGCGCGCGAACGTCGAGCGCGTCGCCGACATCGTGTCGCGCTACGTCGCGCTCGGGCTACCGCAGCCGGCTCTCGTCGACATGCTGACCTTCGCGACGGTGCGCGAAGATCTCGATTTCCACAGCCTGCAGGTGCTCGAAGCCGCGGTGAATCAATGCCGCGCGTGGGGCGAGGGCGCGCAACAGTGCGAGCACATCTGGGTCGGCGTGGCGCGCAACCTCGCGGCGCATTGCCCGACCCGGCGCGCGGGCCAACAGACGGCGATCATCGCCGAGCGGCTCCATCGCGGCGAGAAGATGTTCGAGGCGTAGTCGCTTCAGTCACGCTCGATCTCACGGACCGTTCAGCGAAGGACGCCGGCGGGTGAAATCGCACGAGTGAGGTGCTGTGAGCGGCCGAGGTGCGGCGTTCGGTTGGCGGGGCGCTCTGAGGCATGGATGCCGAAGGCGAGCGTACATGGACGTACTTGC
>DASRZO010000366.1:0-2649 GCA_035686405.1 Pseudomonadales bacterium
GTCTTCGAGTTCGGGGTGATAGATCGGTTTGCGCGTCTCGTAGTTGAAGTTCGCGATCAGGCGGCTGAACGCTTTCGGCGCCGGCGTGAACTCGAAGCCGAAGCGCGTGGCGTAGCGGCCGGTCATGATCGCCGCGCGCGACGGCGCGCAGGTGGCGTTGCCGGTGTAGCCGTTCAGGAAGCGCACGCCGTCGTGCGCGATCGAGTCGATGTTCGGCGTCGGTACGAGCGGACCGTGCGGCCCATTCGCGACACCGCCGTCGAGCGTGATGTCGTTGAAGCCGAGATCGTCGGCGAGGATCACGACGACGTTCGGCGGGCGCGGTTGATCGGCGGGCCATGCGGGATTTGCGCCCCAGGTGACGATTTGCGTCGGGCCGATCGGGTCATTCAATCGGCCGATGATGCCGGGCACGTAGCGCAGCAGCGTGCCGCGAAACGCGAACGCGACGACTCCAACGACGACCACGACGCCGAGCGTCCACCATAGAACCTTACGCATTGCCCCTCCGTCGATTCGTTGGCGGCCCGTCGATCGCCACCGGTGTCTTTCGAATTCAGATCGTCGTCAGCGCGGCCGCATGAGCGGTCCGAGCCGCCGCGCGGCCGACACCATCGCGTCCTTCAACACCGCCTTCGGAATCATCGCCAGCTGCCCTTCGACTTTCAAATGGGCGAGGCCGTGCACGTAGCCCCACGCGAGCACGATGTCATCGATGACGGGGATCGACATCAGCCTGAGTTCGACGACCTCGACGCCGACCTCGGGCTCGCCGTGCTGGCGGTGGATCACGTTGGTCAGCTCGATGAACGTCTGCTGCGCGGCGCGAATCAGATTCGGCTCGCACACGTCGACCAGATCGCTGCGGAACATGATGCGGAAGTGCTCCGGGTACGCTTCCGCGAAACCGAGATACGCCTCCGCCGTGGCGATGAACTGCGCGTCCAGGTCGGCGCCGGCCGCGCGCAGTTTCGTGCGCAGCCGCTTCGTCAATTGCGCGAATCCGCGAGCGGCGATTTCGGTGAGGAGTCCGCGCACGTCGCCGAAGTGATGCTTCGGCGCCGCGTGCGACACGCCTGCACGGCGCGCGCATTCGCGCAACGTGAAGCCTTGTAGGCCGCGTTCGGCGAGCACCGCTTCGCCCGCTGCGACGAGCGCTTCTTTCAAGGCGCCGTGGTGATAGCTCTGTTTCGTTGCGTCTTTGGGCACTTCGCGGTCGCGCAGGGCCGCCGCGGCGGCGGTGCAATCCGGCAACGCGCGGTTACGCCGTCGTTTCGGCGCGGTGACGCCGCGTGTAGCCGGCGCCGCCGCGCCGCCGACCGCTGCGTCGCCGTTGCGAGAACCTTTGTTCGATGTGGCCTTCGCCATTCGTCGTCTGCCGTGTTCGGAAACCTGGTTCGGAAGGAATGCCCTGAGTTCGAAGAACCGGCGAGGACATGACCGCCGCTCGATTCAGCCCGCATTCTACGGCGAAACATCTTGACAATGGAAACATCGGCCGGCAGGCTCATCTTGCCATTGTCAAGTTGGAGGGCGCGATGCAAGACACGATCTTCTCGATTTGCGGCAACCTCGCGATGCTCGGATGGCTCGGGCTCGTGTTCTTGCCGGGGCAACGCGTGGTGGTCGAAGTGATCGCGCGGATCGCGATTCCGGTCACGATCGGCGTGTTGTACGTCTTTCTGATGGCGACAAACTACCAGTCCGCCCCGGCCGGTGCGGGCTACGGATCGCTCGACGCGGTGGCAGCGCTCTTCACCGTGCGCGGGTTGCTGCTCGCCGGCTGGATTCACTACCTCGCGTTCGATCTCTTCGTCGGCAGTTGGGAAGTGAGCGACGCGCGTGCGAACGGCATCCACCATCTATGGGTGATCCCGTGTCTGTTCGCCACGTTCATGGTCGGTCCGGCCGGCCTCGCGCTGTATTTCCTCGTGAAGCTCGCGTACCGGCTGTTCGGCGCGCGACCGGCGGAGCAAACGGCGTGAACGCCACGGCGACCCTGCGCGGTATCCCGCGTTTCCCGCAGATCTTCGCAACGTTCGCGCAACGGCATTCGGCATGGTGGCGTACGACGGTGCTGTTCGTCGGCCTGACGTTGGTATTCGCCGTCCTCGCGGTGACGGACGACCGCACGTTCAACGGCGTATCGACGTGGGCGAAGCCGCTGAAGTTCGCGCTGTCGATCGCCGTCTATTTCGCGACGATCGCGTGGTTCGCGCCGCTGCTGCCCAACGGCTACTTCGAGGCGCGGAAAGGGCGGTGGTTGACCAACCTCCCGATCGTCTGTGCGGTGTTCGAGATCGCGTACATCGCGTTGCAGGCCGGGCGCGGCGAGGCGTCGCACTACAACAACACGTCGCTGGTGTATTCGCTGCTGTATTCGCTGATGGGCGTCGGCGCCGTCGCGCTGGTCGTCGTCGGTGCGTGGATGGCGACGGTGATCGCGAAACGGTTCGGCACGCGCGACGTGTATGCATTCGCGGTGGTCGTCGGATTGTGGATGACGCTCGTACTCGGCGGCGGGTTCGGCGGCTACATGGCGGCGCAGACCGGCCATTGGGTCGGCGGCGCGGCGACCGACGCCGGCGGTTGGTGGTTGATGAAGTGGGCGCGCGATGGCGGCGACCTGCGCGTCGCGCATTTCTTCGG
>DASRZO010000367.1:0-8518 GCA_035686405.1 Pseudomonadales bacterium
TTCGCCGGCCGGCATCTGCCACTGCGCGTTCCAACGTTGCGGGTCGTTGCATAGCAAGCTCGGCAACACGTCCGGGCCGGGCCGCTGCGCCCAGATATCGGCCGCGGGATGGGCGTCGTCGTAGATGCCGAACGGCGCCACGAGCACGAGCCGACGGACGCGCTCGCGCGCAAGGCCGGCTACTTCGGCCGCGAGCGGGCCGCTCACCGAACTCGCGAGCAAATCGACCGGCGCGGCATCGAGCTTCTCGATCAACTCGAGCGCAGCGACAACCCACTCGTAGTAGTCGTCGAGATGACGAAAGTCGACGGCGCCTGGGAAACCCGGTAGCGACGGCGCTATGACGCGCCGCGTCGCGGCAAGCGCGTCGAGAAACGGCGACCAACGCGGTAGACCGCCGACGCCGGCGAAATACACGACGGTCGGTCCTTGGCCCGCCGTGAACACGCGACACGGATGACCCGCGACCGTGATGGTCGTCGTCGGCTGCATGTCAGGCAACGGCTCGCGGCGTCGAGCGACGTTCGAGCGGCTTCGGCCACCAACGGTCTTCCCATTGGTCGTCGAAGAGATCGCGAATCTGCGGCAGCACTTTGTCGGCGTAGATCTTCGTGTTGTAGCGCGCGAGTTCGGTCGACATATTGCCGAACTGACAGAGCAGCATCAGATGGCCGACGTTCAAATTGACGCAGACCTCGCGCAGCTTCTCCGCCACTTCGTCCGGGCTGCCGATGACCACGTAACCGGCATCGACGATCTCGTCCCACGTACGCACCGCGCCACCGGCCGACGCGGCAAGGCGCGCCTGTGCTGCGGCTTGCGCCACTTGCGACTGTACGCGCGCGCGGATCGTCGCTTCGCTCTGGTACCCGGGCGGGGAGGCGAAGCGCGGATCGACGTGCAAGCAGCGGCCGTAGAAATACTCGGCGGGTTCGCGATACAGCCGATACGCCTCTTCGCGCGTCTCCGCGACGCCGACGAACTGCAGGAAGCCCGCGCGATACGGATTGCGGTCTTTGCCGAGGCGGCGCATCTCTTCCCAGAATCCGTTCATCGTCGCTTCGCCGGCCTTGTAGCCGAAGTACGACAGGTAGCAGTAGACGTAGTCCATCTCGGCACACCATTGCCACGTCTCGACCGAACCGCCGCCGGGAATCCATACCGGCGGATGCGGTTGTTGCACCGGGCGCGGCCAGACGTTGACGTAGCGCAGCTGGTTGTAGCGGCCGTTGAACGAGAACGTCTCCGGCGTGGTCCAGGCCTTCATGACGATGTCGTGCGCCTCGAGATAGCGATCGCGCAATTTGCTCGGGTTCTGGCCGTACGCGAACACCGTGTCCATCGGCGTGCCGACCGGGAAGCCTGCGATCAAACGACCGCCCGACATGCAGTCGAGCATCGCGAATTCCTCGGCGACGCGCGTCGGCGGGTTGTACAGCGCGAGCGAGTTGCCCATCACGCAGATCATCGGCGCCTTCGTACGGCGGGTGAGCGATGCGGCGATCAGGTTCGGTGACGGCATCAAACCGTAACCGTTTTGGTGGTGTTCGTTGCAGCAGACGCCGTCGAAGCCGACTTCGCCGGCGAATTCGAGTTCGTCGAGATACTCGTGATAGTGTTCGTGGACTCGTGCGCCGTCGAGTAAACGCGAGTCGATGTCGACCCACACCGACGGATGCGTCTCGCGGAAGTTCTCCGGGAGATCTTTGTACGGCATCAAGTGAAACCAGAGATTCTTCATGACCTGCCCGTGCCGCAACCGAATCCGGGCATGGTAGTGGATTCGCGCCGGAGCGGCCAAGGCACGGTACGCGCAGCGTAGGAGGGGACTGCAGATGGACGTTCAAGGCGGAGTCGCGATCGTCACGGGCTCGTCGTCGGGCGTCGGCGCCGCGTGCGCGCGGCAACTCGCCGAGCGCGGCTGCAACGTGGTGATCAACTATTCGCGCAACGAAGCGGGTGCGCGCGAAACCGAAGCGGCGTGTCGCGGGTTCGGCGTCGATACGCTGGTCGTGCGCGCCGATGTCGCCGACGACGCGGACTGTCGCAGCATGGCCACCGAAGCCGATCGAAAATGGGGCCGCATCGACGCGCTCGTCAACAATGCCGGCACGACGAAGTTCTGCGCGCACAACAACCTCGAGGGCTTGAGCAAGCAGGACTTCCTCGACATCTATGCGGTGAACACCGTCGGCGCGTATCAGATGACGCGCGCGGTGCACGCCGCGATGAAACGCGGCGGGCGCGGCAGCATCGTCAACGTCGCGTCGATCGCCGCGGTGATGGGTGTCGGCAGTTCGATCGCGTACGCGGCGTCGAAAGGCGCGATGGTGACGATGACGCTGTCGCTCGCGCGCGCGCTCGGTCCGGAAGTCCGAGTGAACGCGGTGTGCCCGGGTTTCATTCAGGGCGAGTGGCTGCGCGAAGGCATGGGTGCGGATACGTACGAGCGAACGAAGAAGGTGTTGGAGGAAACGACGCCGTTGCGGTTGACGACCACGCCCGACACCGTCGCCGAAGCGATTCTCTACTTCGTCACGGGCGCCGACGTCGTAACCGGCGAAACGTTGATGCTGGACGGCGGCATGCACCTGAACACCGCGCCCTTGGGGCGTCGTTAGGCGGAACCCTTCCGCGAGCGTCGACGGTCAGGCTTCGGGCTTCAGCGTCCCGAACGTGCCCTTCGGCAAATGACGGATGTCTTTGCCTTCGACGAGATACAGCACGTACTCCGAGATGTTCTTCGCGTGATCGCCGATGCGTTCGAGCGATCGCGCGACCCAGATCAAATGCAGATCGCGTTCGACTGCGTCGGGATTTTCCGTCATCGAGTTGGCGAGCTGCTGAATGACCGACCGATATTCTTCGTCGACCTTCTTGTCGGCGGCGATCAAGTCGAGGGCTTCCTTGGTATCCAAACGGGCCAGTGCGTCGAGCGCGCGCGACACCATGGTCGTCGCGAGTTGACCGAGGCGGGCGGTCTCGCCGTAGACGTTCTTCTGGAAGTCGAGGTTCGATAGCTCGCGCGCCATCTTCGCGATCCGGTTGGCCTCGTCGCCGATGCGCTCGAGGTCGGTGCTGGCCTTCATCACGGTCACGAGGAGGCGTAAGTCGGTCGCGGTCGGTTGCCGACGGGCGATGATGTGAATGCACTGTTCGTCGAGCGTGACTTCGAAGCGATTGACCTCGTGGTCGCGGGCCGTGACCTTCGCCGCGAGTTCTGCGTCGTACGTCGAGATGGCCTTGATTGCGTCGCGCAGCTGTTGTTCCACCATCCCGCCCATTTCCATCAGGCGGCGGCGGACGATTTCGAGCTCCGCGTCGTACTGTTCCGAGATGTGCCGGCTCAATTGGTGCATCTGAAGTTGCCTCGTCGAACTTTACTCGCTCGCCAATCCTGCGAACAGAACCCGCGCGGTGCCATTAGAAAGGTAGTACAGGCAACGTAGTACAGCACCGGCAGGGGATCTTCGACGTACATCACCCTTTCACCGGCGCGTTCAACGGCAGCGGGAAATCGCAATAGAAAACGCTGCCTTTGTTCAACTCGCTGCGCACGCCGAGCGTCGCACCATGGCGAAGCAGCACGTGTTTGACGATCGCGAGGCCGAGGCCGGTGCCGCCGCGCGCGCGCGAACCGGACAAGTCGACGCGGTAGAAGCGTTCCGTGATCCGACTCAGATGCTGCTCCGGAATTCCCATGCCGTGGTCCTCGACCTCGAAATGGGCGCCGCCCTCGGTCGCAAACCAGCGCACGGCGATGTCGCCGCCGTCGGGGCTGTAGCGCACCGCATTGCCGATCAGGTTCGCGAACGCGCTATGTAGCTCGAACTCGCTGCCGCGCAGCTTCAGTAGCGGGTCCGCCTCGACGGCGATGCGGTGGCGGCCGTTCGATATCTGCCGCGCCTCGGCGGCGATCGCTTCGAGCATCGGCGCTACGGCGACCATGTCTACTTCGGTCTGCGACGGTTTCGGACTCGACTCGAGCCGCGTCAGCAACAGCAGGTCGTCGACGAGCACTTTCATGCGCTTCGCCGGCGCACGCAGGCGTTCCAACAATCGGCGCAGCTGTGCGCCATCGAGCGTGTCCTCTTCCATCGATTCGAGATAACCGAGGATGACGGTCAGCGGTGTACGAAGTTCGTGGGAGACGTTCGCGACGAAGTCCTGCCGCATCGTCAGCAGGCGGTTGAGTTGCGTGACGTCGCGCGCGAGCACCAACACGCGCGACTCGTCGATGTCGATTCGGCGAATCTCGAGTTGTAGGTCGGCGCGGTTCGCGGTGATCTCGACGAGCTCGTCGGGCACTTGTCCATCGACCAGTGCCGCGATCTCCGGATTGCGGGTGAGCGACACGAAGTTCTGGCCGACGTCGCCGGCCGTGAGGCCGAGCAGTCGTTGCGCCGCGACGTTGAACATCTCGATCTCGCCGTCGCGCTTGATCAGGATTGCACCGTCCGGCAATGCCTCGGTCGCCGATCGTACGTAACGCAAACGCGTCAACAGCAACCTGACGCGGTTGCGCGATTGGCGCAGCGTGCGAAACACCTTGACGATCGGTTCCTGCCACAGCTCCGACGTATTGTCGGGCCGCGCCAACGGAAAACGCGCCCAGCGACGGAAGTGTCTGAACTCGCGGACGTGCGGAAAAACCCACGCGAAGACGCCGCCGAGAACCGCAATGCCCCACGCGCTGCTCAAATCGCCGATTGCGACGACCGCGATGGCGATCGTCACGACGCGCAGCAACTCCACGCGCGCGGCGGGGATCACGCGAGCGTGTCGGCGGCCGTCGGCGCCAATCGATAGCCGACGCCGCGCACCGTCTCGACCAGCGCGTCGAGTCCGAAGGGCTTCAGCGCCCGGCGCAGGCGCAAGATGTGGACGTCGACCGTGCGTTCTTCGACGTACACCGAGCGTCCCCAGACGCGGTCCAGCAATTGCGCGCGGTCGAACGCGCGGTCCGGGTGCTGCATCAGGAACGTCAGCAGCCGGAACTCGGTCGGACCGAGGTGGATCGGCACTTCGCCGATCGTCAGACGATGACTCTTGAGATCGACCGTGAGCGCGCCGATACGCAACAAGCCGTCGACAGCGCCGCCGGAACGACGCTGCAACGCGCGGATGCGCGCGATCAGTTCGCGCGGCGAAAACGGCTTCGTGATGTAGTCGTCGACGCCGGAGTCGAAGCCTTTCAGTTTGTCGCCTTCTTCGCCGCGCGCCGTCAGCATGATGAGCGGCAGGTCGGCGAACAGTTCATCCCGGCGCAATCGTCGTGCGAGGTCGATCCCGCTCGTACCCGGCAGCATCCAATCGATGATCACGACGGCCGGCATCGGCCCGTCGAGCAACTTCAGTGCTTCTTCGGCCGTGCCTGCCGCAACCGTGTCGAACCCGGCGCGTGTCAGCGCGAATGTCAGCATCTCGCGGATGTCCGGTTCGTCTTCGACGAGCATGACGGTCTGCGTCGTCATCGCGTGTGCTGCATGGTCTGTATGACAACGGTTTCGATCAAAAGGGTCTCGATCAAATCTACTCCGCTCGGAGCGGCTCCGAGCCGGCATCGAGGACCTATCTTCACATCTGATCGAAGCAGAATCGACTGTCTCCGTTCGCGGCGCCGAGAAATCGCGCGGCAGTCTGCCAAGCGATCGTGATGAATTCGTGACACTGGCGACCGGCGCCGAACGCATGGACGCGACCGGATCGCCCGATTAGGCTTCCTCGCCATCGTTCCTCGTCATCGAAAAAAGCGGAGCACCGACATGAGTCAAACCAGACAATTACGTGCGATCGACGGATTCGCCTTCGGCACCTATGAAGCGATGCCGAAAGGAAAGCCGCGCGGCGCGATCGTCGTCGTGCAGGAGATCTTCGGGGTCAACGCGCACATACGCGCGGTAGCCGATGGCTACGCGGCGGCCGGCTACGTCGCCATCGCTCCGCAGATCTTCGACCGCGTCGAACGCAACATCGAGCTCGGCTACGAGCAGAAGGACATGATGCGCGGCATCGAGATCGCTCGCGGCAAACTGAAGATGGAGCAAACGCTGCAGGACGTGCAGGCTGCGATCGACGACGGCAAACGCTTCGGCAAGGTCGGCGTCGTCGGCTATTGCTTCGGCGGACTGGTGACCTGGCTCGCAGCGACCGAACTCAACGGCATCGCGTGCGCCGTGTCGTATTACGGCGGCGGCGTCGCGGGTCAGGTCGATCGCAAGCCGAAGTGTCCGGTGATGATGCACTTCGGCGCGAAGGACGCACACATTCCGTTGACCGACGTCGACAAGGTTCGCAAGGCGCAGCCGGGCGTCACGGTCCACGTGTACGACGCCGATCACGGCTTCAACTGCGATCACCGCGGTAGCTACGACGCGGCCGCTGCCAAACTCGCGCTGACGCGCAGCCTCGAGTTCTTCGCCAAACACGTCGGGTAGGGCATGTTCACCGGCATCGTCCAGGGCCTCTGCCGCGTCGCTGCCGTCGTCGACGAACCGGGGCTACGCCGATTGCGGATCGATCTCGGCGAACTCGCGCTCGGGCTCGCGACCGGCGCATCGGTGGCTGTCAACGGCACCTGTCTCACGGCGACTCAGATCGACGCGGGGCGGGTCGGTTTCGACTTGATTCGCGAATCGGCCGATCGGTCGAACTTGGGCGCGATTCGCGCCGGCGACTACGTGAACATCGAGCGCTCGCTCAAGTTCGGCGACGAGATCGGCGGCCACGTATTGTCGGGGCATGTCGCCGACGTCGTCACGGTGGCACAAATCGACACGGCAGCGAACGAGCGAACGATCTGGTTCGACGTCGCGCCGCAATGGCTGCCGTACCTGTTTCACAAAGGATTCGTCGCACTGGACGGCGCGAGCTTGACCATCGCGCGCGTCGACCGCGAGCGTCATCGAATCGCAGTGAGCTTGATTCCGGAGACGATCGCACGGACGACGCTCGGTCGCTCCGTCGTCGGCGACAGGGTCAACATCGAAATCGATGCGCAGACGCAAGCGATCGTCACGACCGTCGAGCGGTTGCTGCGCGATCCGGAATTTCGTCGCGGCGTCGGAGTCTGACGCGCCCTATTTCGGCTGTCGGTGCAGTTGGCGCAAATTGCCGATCACCGCCTCGAGCGCGCGGTCGAAGACCTGCGATTCATCGAGAATGGTGATCGACTTGCGCTTGAGCTCGACCGCAAGTGCCATGCGCGTGCGCTCGGCGACCTTCATACCGCGGCGGTTGACGAAGATGTATTTGCTGCCGGGTTGGACGATCGCCGCGAGCTTGCAGCGCGTCTTCGTCCCGTCTTCGCCGGCGATCTCGATCCAAACGCCTTCGGTCAGGCGATTGATCTCGCGGACCATTTCCGGCTCGGGTTCCGCCAAGTCGGCCGGTTCGACCTCGCCGGGGCCGGTGAGCACGATCTCTTCCATGACCGGAAGCTCGGGCGCGGTTTCGGCGTGCGGACGGTCTTCTTCGAGGAACGCACGATCGGAACTCGCGATGTCGCCGAGCCGCTCCTGCAGCATCGTGAGCGTGTCTTCGATCTCGGTGCCGCCGAGTCCGATCATCTCGAGGCCACGCTCGATGCGGTCGAGCAAGCGCGGACGCGCACGGTCGCGCTCCTCGATGTCCGCGATCACGTCGAGCGGCTGTACGCTCCACAGCAGGTCGTCGAACGTCTGAACCGCATCGCTCCATTCCGCGCCTTCGTCGCCGTGGCGGACGCATAGGTACACGAGAACACGGCTCCACAGGTCGCTGATGAAACGGCCGATCTCGGGCGGCAGGCGCAAGCCGCTCGCCTTTTGGTTCACCAAACGTTCGACGGTTTGCTTAGCCGATACCGTCTTCGCGCGTCCGGCTTCGACCTCTTTGACGCGCTGTTCGACGATCTGCACGCGGTGGTGGTCTTGCTGGACGAACTGGCGCAGCTCCACGACCAGCGTCGCGAAGATCTCCGGGTCGTCGCTGAAATTGTTGAGTACGCGCAGCACGACCGATTCGATCTTGTTGTACAGCGCGTCGCGCTTCAGCTCCGCGGCGCTGCTCCAGCCGATACCTGCGCTCGACAGTTCGTTCAGCAGTTGGCGTGCCGGATGACTCGTCTTGTTGAAGAAAGTCTTGTCGAGGACCGCGACCTTCAGCATCGGAATCTGTAGGCGGCCGATCAACGCCTTCATGGGGATGGCGAGGTTGCGATCGTTCAGGATGTAGTCGAACAGCATGCCGACCAAATTCACGGTGTCTTCGTCGGCGCGGCCCATCGAACCGGCCGCCGCACCCGTGACGTCGGCGGCGCGAGCCAGGACGAGCTGGCGCAGGTCGATCGCAACGGGAACGTGATCGATGTCGATCGGCTCCGCACTCGCGGCGCTCTGTACCGACGACAAGACGGTCATCAACTGCGGGGTCGTGATGATCGGGCCGACGGGGCCCACCGCGGCGCCGCCGATCGCACCGGCCGGACCATAGCCGCCGGCTTCGCCGTATTGGCTGCTTGGATGGCTCGCGAGCAGCT
>DASRZO010000368.1:0-14451 GCA_035686405.1 Pseudomonadales bacterium
CCGGTCAGGCGCGCTCGAACTCGTTGATCAACCCGTCGATCGTCCGTCCGATCAGCGTGCAGTTGCGGATCATCTCGATCTTCGGCCACGTCGCGGCCTCGCCTTCGCCGATCAGCTTTTGCGTTTCGGCCGGCGACATCACCGACAACAGTTTCGCCGGGTCCCACAACCGCTGCCGCGGAATGATGTTGATGTCGGCCGTGTAGTCCTGCATTACGACGCTATACGCCATCCGCACGTACACGTTCAGCGGATACGTGCGCTTCACCAGCGCCATCGCGAACGGATACGTCGCCTTCAACCATTCCTTCGTCGCGGTCTGATACACGTCGAGCAGCTTCGAGATGAGGCTGTCGTCGCTGTTCGAGTCGCGGATTGCCCACAGCACGACCGGATTGGTTTGGCTCGTGATGAAGTGGTTGACGCCGTAGATCCGAGCCAGGCGCTTCGCCGGCAGATCGTCTGCGATCGAGCCGTCGACCCACTTGCGCGATGCAACGTACGGCAGGCGTTCGCCGCGCGCGCTCTTCGCCATCAGCGTCACCGCCGGAAACACGCCGGGAACCGCACACGACGCCATCACCGCTTCGCGAATGCAGACGTTCGGCGACGTCACTGCGTTCAACAACCGCGAACTCTGGTGCACTTCGCTCGGCGAGACCGAGATGTTGATCTTGCGTCCGGTCAATTGAAACGCTTCCTCGAACGTCAGATCCGGCACCGCCGCTTCGATCGCGGCCTGCAGGTCGCCGCGGCCGATCTGGCGACGGCCGCCGAGCGTCGCGGTGCTCGTCGTCATTTCGCCGAACGTCGCGGTGATTTGCTCCGGTTGCAGCGCCGCGCGCAGCGTCGCTTCGTCGTGGGTACCGATGACCGCGGCGACGAACGAACCGGCGCTCGATCCGGAGATCACGTCCGGCAGCAGCCCTTGTTCGAGCAGCGCTTTCGTCACACCGACGTGGAACGGTCCGAGCGCGCCGGCGCCCGACAGCATCAACGCGGAACGGCCGAAACAGAGACTCATGCGGCGGAAGAGCGCGAGTTTTTCGCGCGGCGACATCAGCGTCTCGTCCACCGCACCGGCTTGCGTGATCGCGTCGGCGAGTTCGCCGATGTAGTTCGTGATCAGGTCCTTCGTGTCGAACTTCGCGCGCGCGTAGACGGCGGGTCGGCCCATGCCGCCGGTGTTGCCGTGAATGCCTTCGCTCAAGTAGTACAGCAACGCCAGCGGATCGCCGGTCGCTTTCACCGCGCGGATCTCGTCGTAGCGGCGACGAATGACTTGGTAGTCGTAGCGCCGGCTGCGATCGTCACGCTTCCACTTGTCCGCACCGGAGCGGACGTCGTGCGCCAGCGCTGCCGCGCGCCATGTTTCATACGTGCGCTCGGCCGGTGGCGCGACGGCGCGCGCCTCCGACCCGAGCAAATTCGAACTCGCGTTCATGCCGTGCCCCCGATCAACGACACCCGATGCCTCTCGCACCCTTTACCGTCTCACTCGCCTTGTGCCTGCAGCCACCGTGCCAGGTCGAAGGCGTTCTGTCCGACCGCGGCGGCGGCGCCGCCAGCAGGCGCATGCCATGCGGGCCGAATTTGTCGGACTACTCGATGCCGGAAGCGTCGGCGAGCGCCCGAGCGATCCCCGCGCCGATCGGCGCGTGCTGCGGCGCGTTGCCGAGCCCCGCCGCGAGATGCATCACGGCGAAGTAGGCCGCCCAACCGCGAGCGCGGGCGAGCGTTGCTCGCGACACGGAGCCGTATTCGGCGAACGCCGCCGCGCGCCCGGCGGCCGTGAACGGCAGCGCCCACAGGCTCGCCAGATCCGTCGCCCGATCGCCGGCGCAGACGTCGATCCAGTCGATCACCGCGCTGATCCGCCCTTCGTGCAGCAAGACGTTCAGCGGATGCAGGTCGCCGTGCAGCCAAGTCGGCGCGACGTCGATCGGCGCGCGCAAAGCCGCCGTCCACGCGCGCGACACCGCTTCGGGCAACAGGCCGCGGTCGGCCAACCCCTTTGCGCGGTCGTTGTAGCCACCGGCACGGTCGGCGAGCGAACCGCCGCGAAACGGGTTCGCCGGCGCGTCCGGCGGCGGCGACCGATGCAACGCTCGCAGGAAGGCACCGAACACGATGCCGACGGACTCGTCGAGGGGCGTGGCGCCGATCGGCCCTCCGGCGAAGTACGGGACGATGCTCCACGGCCACGGGTAATCGCCCTGCGGTACGCCGATGCGCACCGGCACCGGAATCGGCAACGGCAAAGCCGGCGCCAGCCGCGGCAGCCAGATCTGTTCGTTGACGATCTGCGCGCCGACGACCGCGCGGCGCGGCATGCGCGCGATCAGACCCGCACCGAGCCGGAACGTCAGCGTGTCCCACCCTTCGGCGAGCACGCTGATCGGCATATCGGCGAGATCCGGATGTTGGGCACGCAGCAGTTCGCGCACTCGGTTCGCATCCACCGAGACTTCCGCGGCCGGCCTCCCGGAGGGTGTGGTCATCGGGGCGATCGCTGCGCGTTCGTCCGGCGCGTCGTGCAACCGCCCTTCGAGCATGCGCGGCAGCCGCCCATTCGCTTCACGCGTTCTACGCGCGCCACAGAATGTTCGCGTCGACGTCGGCGATGTCGCGCAAGCCGCAGAACGCCATCGTCAGGTCGAGCTCCTTCGCGATGATCTCGAGCGCCTTCGTCACGCCAGCTTCGCCCATCGCACCGAGGCCGTAGACGAACGCGCGGCCGATCAGCGTGCCCTTCGCGCCGAGCGCCAGCGCGCGGATGACGTCTTGCCCGGAGCGAATGCCGCCGTCCATCCACACGTCGATGTCGCGGCCGACGGCGTCGACGATCGCCGGCAGCGCGCGGATCGACGACGGCGCACCGTCCAATTGGCGGCCGCCGTGATTCGACACGATCAACGCGTCGGCGCCGCTCGCGACCGCGCGATGCGCGTCTTCCGCGTCCATGATGCCTTTCAACACCAACTTGCCGCCCCAGCGGTCCTTGATCCACGCGACGTCGTCCCACGACAACTTCGGATCGAACTGCCGCGCCGTCCATTCGGACAGCGAGCTCATGTCGTCGATGCCGGTGACGTGGCCGACGATGTTGCCGAACTCGCGCCGGCGCGTCCGCAGCATCGCCCAGCACCAGCGCGGCTTAGTCGCCATGTTGGCGATGTTCGCGAGCGTCAGCTTCGGCGGCGTCGACAAGCCGTTCTTCAGGTCCTTGTGCCGCTGGCCGAGAATCTGCAGGTCGAGCGTCAGCACCAGCGCCGAACAACCCGCCGCCTTCGCGCGGTCGATCAGCCGCCCGACGAAGCCGCGGTCGCGCATCACGTACAGCTGGAACCAGAACGGCTTCGAGACGTGGGCCGCGACGTCTTCGATGGAACAAATGCTCATGGTCGACAGCGTGAACGGCACGCCGAATTTCTCCGCAGCGCGTGCGGCGAGGATCTCGCCGTCGCCCCGCTGCATGCCGGTGAGGCCGACCGGCGCGAGCGCGACCGGCATCGCGACCGGTTCACCGAGCATCGTCGAGCGCAGCGTGCGTTGGTCCATGTCGACGGCGACGCGTTGGCGAAACTCGATCGCCTCCAGATCGCTGCTGTTCGCGCGATACGTCGACTCGCTCCACGACCCCGAATCGGCATAGTCGTAGAACATCCGCGGCACGCGCCGCTGCGCGAGGACGCGCAGGTCCTCGATGCACGTGACGACGGCCATGCTGCGGCTACGCGTTCTTCAGCGCCGCCTGCGCGGCGGCGAGGCGTGCGATCGGTACACGCGGCGGCGAGCAGCTGACGTAGTCGAGTCCTGCCATATGGCAGAAGGCGATCGACGCCGGATCGCCGGCGTGCTCGCCGCAGATGCCGAGCTTGATATTCGCACGCGTCGAACGGCCGCGTTCGACCGCCGTCGTGATCAAGCGGCCGACGCCCGATTCGTCGATGCTCGCGAACGGGTTGTGTTGGTAGATCTCTTTCTGCCGATATGTTTCGAAGAACGAGCCCATGTCGTCGCGCGAGAGACCGAGCGTCGTCTGCGTCAGGTCGTTCGTGCCGAAGCTGAAGAACTCCGCGACTTCGGCGAGTTCGTCGGCGGTGATCGCCGCGCGCGGCACTTCGATCATCGTGCCGACGAGATAGTCGATCTTCACGCCGGTACGGTCCGACACTTCGCGCGCGACGCGGTGCACGATCGTCACCTGATCGGCGAGTTCCGCTTTGAAGCCGACGAGCGGAATCATGATCTCGGGTTTCACCGGCACCGGCTTCTTCATCGTCATCACCTGCGCCGCCGCTTCGAAGATCGCGCGCACCTGCATCTCGGTGATCTCCGGATAGAGGATGCCGAGCCGGCAGCCGCGGCAGCCGAGCATCGGGTTCTCTTCGTGCAACGCGCGAATGCGTTCGATGATGTATTCCGGCGTCACGCCGAGCTTCGTCGCGAGCTTGCGGCGGATCGCGTCGTCCTGCGGCAGGAATTCGTGCAGCGGCGGATCGAGCAAACGGATCGTCACCGGCCGGCCGTTCATCGCTCTGAAGAGCCCGGCGAAATCCTTCTTCTGGAACGGCAGCAGCATCTTCAGCGCGACGCGGCGCTGCACTTCGTCGGCGGCGAGGATCATCTGGCGCATGTAGTCGATGCGATCGCCGTCGAAGAACATGTGCTCGGTGCGGCAGAGGCCGATCCCTTCCGCGCCGTACGCCACCGCTTGCTCCGCCATCGCGGGCGTGTCGGCGTTCGTGCGGATCGTCAGCGTGCGGTGCTTGTCCGCCCACGCCATCACCGTTTCGAACAGTCGATACGCGTAGCTCTGCGCCGGCGGCAACGAGCCGTTCAGCACGCGCTTCACTTCGGAGTCGGCGCTGTCGATCGGCCCGGCATAGATTTCGCCGGTCGAACCGTCGATCGAGATGTAGTCGCCCTCGCGCAACACGACGTTGTCGGCCGTCAGCGTCTTGCGTTCGTAGTTGATGGCGATGCCGGTCGCACCGCAGATACACACCTTGCCGAGCTGACGAGCAACCAAAGCCGCATGCGACGACACGCCGCCGCGCGACGTGAGGATCCCCTGCGAATACAACATCCCCTTCAAATCGTCCGGCGACGTCTCGATGCGGCACAGCACGACGCGGTTGCCGCGGCGCGACTCCTGCTCCGCCGCGCTCGCGGTGAACACGATGAGGCCCGACGCGGCGCCCGGACCGGCCGGCAGACCCCGCGCGATCACCTTGGCCGCTTTCTGCGCGCGCGCATCGAACACCGGCACCAGCAACGAATCGATCGACTCGGCCGGAATCTTCTTCAGCGCGGTCTTTTGATCCATCAGCTTTTCTTCGGTCATCTCGACCGCGATGCGGATCGCCGCCAAGCCGGTGCGCTTGCCGTTGCGCGTCTGCAAGATGAACAAGCGCCGGTTCTCGATCGTGAACTCGAGGTCCTGCATGTCGCGGAAGTGCTTCTCGAGCTTCGCGCGCACGCGCTGCAGTTCCTTGTAGCTCTCCGGCATCTCGCGTTCCATCTCGGCGATCTGCTTCGGCGTGCGCACGCCGGCGACCACGTCTTCGCCTTGCGCATTCACGAGATATTCGCCGTAGATCACGTTCTCGCCGTTTGCGGGATCGCGCGTAAACGCGACCCCCGTCGCGCTGTCGTCGCCGAGATTGCCGAACACCATCGCTTGCACGTTGACCGCGGTGCCCCACTCCGTCGGGATCGAATAGCGTTGCCGATAGATGATCGCGCGTTCGTTCTTCCACGAGCCGAACACCGCGCCGATCGCGCCCCACAGTTGCTCGTACACGTCTTGCGGAAAGTCGGCGCGTTTGCGCGAACGGATGAGCTTCTTGTACCGCTTCACCAGTTCCTTCAGATCCGCCGCGGTGAGCTCGGTGTCCTGCACCTTGTGCAGCTCGTGCTTCAGGGCGTCCATCACTTCATCGAACGGGTTGTGCGATTCCTGGTTCGCCGGCTGCACGCCCATCACGACGTCGCCGTACATTTGGATGAAGCGGCGATAGCAGTCGTAGGCGAAGCGCGGATTCGCCGTGCGCTTCGCGAGGCCTTCGACCGTCGCGTCGTTGAGGCCGAGGTTCAAGATCGTATCCATCATGCCGGGCATCGATTCGCGTGCGCCGGAGCGCACGGACAGCAGCAACGGATTGTCGGCGTCGCCGAATTTCTTGCGCTGTTGCCGTTCGATTTCGGCGATCGCCTTCTCGACGTCGGCCTTCAACGCCGCCGGGTAGCGACGCTGGTTGTCGTAGAAGTAGGTACAGACGTCGGTCGAGATCGTGAAGCCGGGCGGCACCGGCAAACCGATCGCCGCCATCTCCGCGAGATTGGCGCCCTTGCCGCCGAGCAGATCGCGCATCGCGCTGCTGCCGTCGGTGTGCTCGCCGAACGCGTAGACGTATTGCGTCCTTCCCCCCGACATAGCGGCTTTGGATGCGGCCTTCTTCGTTGCGGTGCGTGCGGATGCGACGGTCGTTCGTGCGGTCTTGAGCGTTCGTTTGGCTGGCATGTGACTCGGGTATCCGGGATTTTGTTCGTTCGTGTCGGCCGCGGTCGCGCCGCCGTCGCGGATCGCTCCCCGTCGTCGCGCGACACGTGATTTATACACGAGTCGGTCAGCAGGACAGAAGCTTGACCGCGCGCGAGCGTGTCTGGATTTCTGCAAAACGGACGGCATAATGCCGCCGCTTTTCAACTCGCCATCAACTCGAAGCGCCGTACATGCCGATCAGGATGATCATCGACAAGACCACTAGCCTCATTCGCACGACCGCATCGGGGCGCGTCACCGGCGACGACCTCGTCGCGTATTACCACCGCCTTCGCTCGCACCCGGACTTCCGCAGCGACCTGAGCGAGATCTTCGATCTGACCGACGTCACCGAGGCCGACGTCGGCGCCGACGACGTGCGGCGACTGTCGAGCGTCACCGAAGAATTCACGCGTCGCGGCGTCACGGTGAAGGTCGCGATCGTCGCGCCGCGCGACCTCGAGTTCGGCCTGTCGCGGATGTACGAGATGCTGCAAAGCCAATCGAAGAACGACGTGCGCGTGTTCCGCGATCGCGCCGAAGCCGAAGCTTGGATCTTCGCGCCGCGCGAACCGTAGCGTCAGTGGATCGCGCGCAGGAACTCGATCAGCAATTCGTTCGTGCGCGCGGCCGCTTCCTGCTGAATCCAGTGGCCCGCGCCTTCGATGATCTCGCTCTTGTAGAGCTTCGGCAGCGTTTCCGGGAAGCGTTGGATGGCCGAAGCGCCCCAAATCGTCGGGCCGTCGCGCGAACCGCCGACGAAGAGCGACGGAATTTCGATCGGGCGATTCGCGAAGCCTGACAGGTCTTCCCAGTCGCGGTCGACGTTGCGGTAACGCGACAGCGGACCGAAGAAGCCGGAATATTCGAACTCGCTCGCGTAGACGTCGAGGTCGGCTTCCGACAGCCAGTGCGGCATCGTCTGCGGATACACGAACTTGTCGCGCAGCTGCGTGCCGCGCGGCACGAGCGAAATGTTGGGACCGTTGCGCACGTCGCCGGACGCGCACCAGTAGAAGCCGAGCAGCCATTGCCGCACGTCCTGTTCGATTTCGGCTTCGGCGCGGCCCGGCTGTTGGAAATACTCGACGTAGAACTCGTTCGCCTCGCCCGCCATCGCGCGCATACGCTGCGTCGGACGCTGCGAATCGGCGCTAGCCGGCGGCGCATACGGCACCGACAATCCTGCGACGCCGCGAAAGAGATCGGGGCGCAACAGCGCGCTCGTCCACGCGATCGGCGCACCCCAGTCGTGGCCGACGATCGTCACCGGCGCCGTGCCGAGCGCATGCACGAGCCCGACCACGTCGCCGACCTTCTTCACCATTCGATAATCCGGCACCGTCGTCGGCTTCGACGAGCGACCGTAGCCGCGCACGTCGAGCGCGACTGCGCGATAGCCCGCAGCCGCGAGCGCCGGCAATTGATAACGCCACGAGTACCACGACTCCGGGAAGCCGTGGATCAACAGCACCGTCGGACCATCGCCCGCTTCGACGACGTGCAGCCGCACGCCGTTCGTCGCGATCAACCGATGGCGCAGTTCGTCGTTCTTCATCGGCATGCGATCAGGTGCAGATCGAACCGGAACGCGAGTCGGTGTACGCGCCGTCGCGATACGCCACCGCGCCGTTCACGACGACGGTGTCGACGCCGACGCTGCCGCGCACGTAGCGCATGCCGCGGCCCGGCATGTCGAACGTCGCGCGTTCGTCGCCGCGCGCGATGCGATCGGCGTCGAACACGACGACGTCCGCCGCATAGCCCTTCTGCAACAGGCCGCGTCGCGGCAAGCCCCAGATCTGCGCGGTATCGGACGTGATCTTCTTGACCGCCGCTTCGAGCGACAGGTGATGCGTCTCGCGCACGTAACGGCTGAAGAGGTAGCCGGTGTCGCCGTACGTCGCGAACGACGTGACGTGCGCGCCGCCGTCGCTCGCGCCGACGTGCACGAGCGGATGCGCGAGCAGCGGCCCGACGCGCGACGCGTCTTGGTGACCGACGCTCGCAGCGAGGAACGGCACCAGCAGATCGTTTTCGAGCGACACGTTGATGAGGCACTGCGCCACGCCTTCGTTGCGCTCGTCGGCGATCGACTCGAGCGTGCGGCCCGCGAGCGCATCCGGCGCACCTTCGCCGCCGCGCACGACGAGCTTGCCCATGAATGCGCGGCCGCCGTCGGCACCGGTCTCGCCGATCATGCGCGCGACCGTCGCTGCGTCTTGCAATGCGGCGATGCGTTCGGCGCGCGGCAGACGCATCACGCGATACCAGCTCGGAAAGCGCGCGAAATACAGGCTCGGATGCTCGAACGAGAAGCTGATGTCGATCGGCCGCGTCTGTACTTGCGGCCACACGCGCGCGCCGCGAGCGAACTGTTCGGCGACGCGCGCCATCGTGCGCGGCACGTTGTCCGGCGTCGCCGCAGAATCGAACAGCGGCGAGAACGTCGTCGGAATGCCGTACTTGATCGAGAGATCCGCGAGTTGATCGACGCGCGCGATCGTCAGATCCGTCGCGTAGAACTCCGGCACGACCTGCAGCATGCGGCCGTATTCGCCGAGCACCTGTGCGAGGCCGTCGAGTTCCGCGCGATAGGCGAAGCGGCTCGGCACCGGTCGCAGATTTTCGTCGACATCGACGAAGCTCGTGCTCAAGCCGACGGCACCGGTGTCGAGACATTCGCGCAGCAGCGTTTGCATCGCGGCGATTTCGTCGGGCCGCGCCGAACGCTTCTGCGAGTCGGCCCCCATCACCCACAAGCGAATGACGCTGTGACCGACCAGCGGCGCGACGTTGATCGCGAGATTGCGCTTCAGTGCATCGACGTAACCGCCGAACCGCTCCCATGTCCAATCGAACGCTTCGGTGAACGCCGCCGGCGGCAGCTCTTCGATCTGCTGGAACATGCCGACCAACGCGCGACGATCGCCGGCTTTCAGCGGCGCCAGCGACAGCGAACAGTTGCCGGGCACGATCGAAGTGATGCCGTGTTCGATCGCCGGACGCGCGGCGCCGTCCCACAACAGCTGTACGTCGAAGTGCGTGTGCGGATCGATGAAGCCCGGTGCGACGATACGCCCGGTCGCATCGATGACGTTGCGCGCGTTCGTACCGAGCGCGCCGAGTGCGACGATCGTGTCGCCGTCGATTGCGACGTCCGCCGCATAACCCGCACGGCCGCTGCCGTCGACGACGCGGCCGCCTTTGATGATCAGATCGAACATGTCATGCCCTCCAAAATGCCGTGCCACGAATGGCCGACCAGTTCCGAAATGTCTTTGACGTCGCAATTGCGCATCAAGCGCAGACCCGCGTCGGTGTCGAGCGTCACGTGCGACGTCCGGCCGTTGTCGAACCGCAGCGTCACGATCAGATCCGCTTGGCCGTCGTGACCCGCACCGATCGAGACGGCGTCGATCACGGCGCCTTGCCGCGGCTTCAGCGCGGCGGCTCCACGAACACGACGTCGCTGCCGAGCAGAAGCCCCGACGGGCGACGCAGGAAGATGTGCAAGTTCCAGCTCTTCAGCTTGTCGAGCGCGGCGCTCGGCTCGTCGTCGGGCAACACCCGCGCGACCAATTGTTCGAACGTTTCGTCCGGCTCGGGGCTGACCGAGGCGCGTTGTTGACTGAGGCTCACGTGGGTACCCGTCTGGCTGCGACCGAGCCGCTGGCGCGGTCGTAGAATGCGTTTTAAAAAGTTCCGGATTGCCTTATAGTTTGGCATAGTGAGACAGTCAACCGACTTCTTGCGAGTGCATCACCACACGAGGCGAAAACAATGAACGAACCAACCTACCTTGCACTGTTGAACTCGATCGCCGTCAACGAATGCAAAGGGCAACAATTGCTCTCGGCCTGGGCCGCGACGACGAAGGACGAGGCGCTCAAGAACACACTGACGTTCGTCGCGATTCGCGAAGGCGAACACGCGATGGCATTCGAAAAGCGCATGTGCGAACTCGGCTTCCCGGTGTGCGCCGACAAGGCGTACCAGGTGTTCAAGGATTTCGACGGCCTGCTCGCCTGTGCGAAGTCGACGACCATGACCGATGCGGAAAAGATCGCGCGTCTGCAAGGCGATCAACGCAGCAGCGGCGAACGCAAGGATCCGTTCCGCAATTTCTTCAACGATACGACGATCGATCCGCAAACAGGCGAGCTGCTCGGCCGCTACATCGCGGAAGAACGCGACAGCGGTCGCCGTCTGCAGAAGGAATACGATCGCGTGTGCGGCATGGCGAACATGTCGGGCGGCGCTGGCGAGATCGCGGAATTGAAGGCTTGCGTCGACGAACTGCGCCGTGAAGTGGCGAAACTGAAGGGCATCCGCAGCGTCGCTTGACGGTGCGCTTGCAGGCTCCTTCGGGAGAGCCGATGAGCAATCGCGAAGAAGCCAAACACAAGCGCCGCCGCCAGATCGTTCGTGCCGCGCGCGCGTTGATGCAGCAAACCGGCGATACCGGTTTCTCGATGCGCGCGCTCGCCGAACAGGCGGGCGTCAGCATCGCGACGCCGTACAACCTGTTCGGCTCGAAGCAGACGATCATGTTCGCGGTGCTCGACGACGACCTCGAGCACTATCAGAAGCGTCTGGCGAAAGTGCGCGGCGACGAACTCGACACGTTCTTCAAGGCGGTGTCGGTGACGACCGCGCAGTTCGCGACCGAACCGAGCTTTTACGGCGCGGTACTGCTCGCCGTGTACAACGACGGCGGACGCGAATTCCGTTCGATGTTCGGCGGGCCGCGGCACGCGATGTGGCGCGGCTTCGTCGTCGACGCGATCGACGCCGGTTATCTCGTCGACGAGGTAGAGCCCGACGCGTTCGCGATCAACTTGGGCCGCTCGTTCTTCGCCGCGATTCTCGAGTGGGCGAACGGCCAGATTTCGCTGCAGGAACTCGACGCGTGGGCGCAATACGGTTTCGCGCTGTCGCTCGGCGCGATGTCGACGCCGAGAAGCGCCGCCCGCTTGCGCGAGAAGGCAATCGGACAACAGAAACGCCTGCAGAAATTGTGGAAGCAGCGCCTCGCCCACGCGAAGGTGCGCAACGGCGCGGCGACGAATTAGCCGACCGCGCACGGAGGAACATCCGATGAGCGCAGTCCCGAGCACTTCCCTCTCGATCGAACCGACCGGCGCGACGCTCGGCGCCTTCGTCACCGGCGTCTCGCTCGCGAATCTCGACGCGGCGAGTTGGTCGCGGATATTGGACGCGTTTCATCAGTACGCGTTGTTGATCTTCCCGGCCCAACACCTCGACTCGGCTGCGCAAATCGCATTCGGCGAACGTTTCGGACGCATCGAAGAGCTCGCCGCCGGCCACAAGATCGTGCCGATCAGCAACAAGCGCGCCGACGGCACGCTGCTGACGGACGAAGAGAACTCGATGAAGATTCTCAAGGGCAACGAAGGCTGGCACACCGACAGCTCGTACATGCGCATTTCCGCGCTCGCGTCGGTCTTGTCGGCGCACGTCGTGCCGACGCACGGCGGCGAAACGGAGTGGGCCGATTCGCGCGCTGCGTACGACGCCCTCGACATCGCGACGCGCGAACGTCTCGCGAATCTGTTCGCGTACCATTCGCTGTATTACTCGCAGGCGAAGATCGGTCACGTCGGTGCGGTCGGTTCGAGCTACGGCTTCCATCGCGACGCGACGCCGCTGCGGCCGCTCGTGAAGATCCATCCGGTTACCGGCCGGCCGGCGCTGTATATCGGCCGTCACGCGCACGCGATACCGACGTTGACCGAAGCGGAATCGGAAGCGCTGCTCGAGCAGCTCGTCACCTTCACGTGCCAACCGCCGCGTACGTACTTGCACCGCTGGCAGCCGGGCGACGTCGTGATTTGGGACAACCGCTGCGTGCTGCATCGCGCGCGTCCGTACGATCACAGCGAGCCGCGCGTGATGATGCACACCCGCATTGCCGGCGATCCGGTCAGCGAACTCGCGGCCAACTGATCTTCGGCGTCGCGCCTCGACTTAGTCGTTCAGCGCCTTCGATAGCTCGTCGCCGGGCCGTTTCTCGACCGAATACAGCGCCCACGCCGCGCATAGCGTCGCGACGACGGCGAGCCAACCGAGGCCCGCGAATCCGCCGTGGTCGATCATGAAGCCCGCCAGCATCGGTACGCCGGCGCCGATCAGCGTCGACCAGCCGGCCGCCGCTGCCGCCAAGCCGCCGCTCGCGTCGAGCGCGATCGCCACGGCCGTCAGAAACGGAATGCTGAAGACGAAGAAGAACGCCTGCACCGCCGTCGCGACGATGTAGGAGAGACTGCCCGGCGCGAATGCGATCGCCGCGTTCGTCAGCCCATACGCGACGACCCCGACCATCGCCCAATCGTGCTCGCGGCGCGGTCGCGCGACGACGGCCGCAGCCACGCCGCCGAGCATCGCGAGCACCGTCGATCCGGCCAGCACGTCGCCGACCGACTCCGGACTCAAGCCGAGCGCGACGCCGATGCGCTCGCCGAACGTCCATACGCCGTTCGAACCGACGTTCTGGAACACCGATACCCACACGATCGGCGCGAGCATCGTGCCGAATACCGGCAACTGCGCGTCGGCCGAGCGCGGCGCGTGGCGTTTCGGCAATGCGAAGATCAATGCCATCGACGCGGCGACGCACAGCGCGTCGATGCCGAATAGGGCGCGCCGGCCGCCGGACCCGAGCGCGTGCGCGATCGCAACCGTCAACACCGCCACGAGAATGCTGATGCCGACCGCGACGATCGCGGCGGTGCGATCGACGCGCGCGGCGGTCGCGATCGTTGCGGCGCTGCACACGCCGAGCACACCGAGCGCGCACCCCATCACCGCCGAGATCGCGAACAGCAGCGGCACCGACGTCACCGTCGCGTAGCCGAGCGCCGCGGCGACCACCGCCGCGTTCGACGCGAAACCGACCGCGCGCGCTGCGACGAGATGCATCCGCGTCGACAACACGATGCCGACGACGGCGCCGACCAGCACTTGGACGGTGAGCAGCGTTCCGACTTGCGATGCGTCGAGGCCGAGCTCGTCGACCAACGTACCGGTCATCAGCGGCACGACGTTGAGATTCAAACCGCCGGAAAGCCCCAGCCCGATCAGGCCGACGACGAGTCGTGTCTGCACGCGTTACTTCACCTGGCCGCCGTCGACGACGAGGCATTCGCCGGTCATGAACGCGGCGCGCGGGCTCGCGACGAACACCACCGCGTCGGCGATTTCGTCGACGGTACCGAAGCGCCGCAGCGCGACGTCGCGCTGAATCCACCGCTGCACGCTCGGCTGCGCCGCCGCGCGATCCCACGATCCGCCGGGAAATCGAATGTTCCCCGGCGCGACGGCATTGATCCGAATGCCGTGCTTGCCGACTTCCTTCGCGACGTTCTTCACGTAGTGATTGAGCGCGGCTTTGCTCGCGCCGTACGCGATGATCGAACCCATCGCGTCGACGCCGGCGATCGACGAGATCGCGACGATGTTGCAGCCGACGCGCTGCGCTTCGGGCCGCGTGAGAAATCCGCGTATCGCTTCGCGCATCAGCCGCACGGCACCCGTCAGATTCGACTGAATCACTTCGTCCCACTGCGCGTCGCTGAAATCGTGGCTCACCGCCTGCCCGCCGCCGCCGACGTTGGCGACGACGATGTCGATCGGTCCGAGCACGGCTTCGGTGCGCCGCAGTGCGTTCGTTAGATCGCTGGTCGCCGTCATGTCGCCCGCCACCGCGCACACGTGCCCGCAGCCGGCCGACAACACTTGTGCGGCCGAGTGCAACGCCTCGGCGTTGCGGCCGGTGATCGCGACCTTCGCGCCTTCTGCCAGGAACGTGCGCGCGATGCCGTAGCCGATACCGCGGCTCGCGCCGGCGACGAAGACCACCTTGTCTCGGAGTTGGAGGT
>DASRZO010000369.1:0-22648 GCA_035686405.1 Pseudomonadales bacterium
CGCTCCATGATCATCGTGTTCGCGTTCGGGATATCGATGCCGGTTTCGATGATCGTGGTGCACACCAGCACGTTGCTGCGCCGGTGGTAGAAGTCGTTCATCACGAGTTCGAGCCGACGCTTCGGCATCTGCCCGTGGCCGACCCCGATGCGCGCTTCGGGGACGAGTTCGGCGAGTTCCAGCGCGGTCGATTCGATCGTGCGTACTTCGTTGTGCAGATAGAAGACTTGACCGCCGCGGGCGAGCTCGCGCGTGATCGCCTCGCGGATGAGGTGTTTGCGCCGTTGCACCACGAACGTCTTCACCGACAGACGCTTCGCCGGCGGCGTCGCGATGATCGACAGATCGCGGATGCCGCCCATCGCGAGGTTCAGCGTGCGCGGGATCGGGGTGGCGGTCAGCGTCAGTACGTCGACTTCGGCGCGCAGCGTGCGCAGGCGCTCCTTCTGGCGCACGCCGAAGCGGTGCTCTTCGTCGATGATGACGAGGCCGAGATCCTTGAACGCAAAAGCGGTGTTGAGCAGCTTGTGCGTACCGATCACGACGTCGATCGAGCCCGATTGCAATTTCGCGCGAACGGCTGCGACTTCGGCGTCGGTGCGCAGCCGCGACACCGCTTCGATCTGCACCGGCCAATCGGCAAACCGATCGCGGAACGTCTCGTAGTGCTGTTGCGCGAGCAGCGTCGTAGGCACCAGCACGGCGACTTGCTTGCGGTTCTGCACCGCGATGAAAGCCGCGCGCATCGCGACCTCGGTTTTGCCGAAACCGACGTCGCCGCAGATCAGCCGGTCCATCGACTTCGGGCTGGTCAGATCGGCGATGACTTCGTCGATCGCGTGGCGTTGGTCCGGCGTCACGTCGAACGGAAATTGGTCGACGAAACGTTGGTAGTCGGCGTCGGGTGCACGCATCGCGGTACCGCCGCGCGCTTCGCGATGCGCATAGATGTTCAGCAGCTCCGCGGCGACGTCGTGGATTTTCTCCGCGGCGCGGCGCTTCGCCTTGTCCCATTGGTCGGAACCGAGCCGATGCAGCGGCGCGTGCGCTTCGTCGGCGCCGCCGTAGCGGGTGATCAAATGCAGCGCACTGACGGGCACGTAGAGCTTCGCCTCGTCGGCGTACTCGATCGTGAGGAATTCCGATAACGCGCCGTCGATCTCGAGCGTGCGCAAGCCGACATAGCGGCCGACGCCGTGGTCGATGTGCACGACCGGCGCACCGACGTGCAGCTCGGTCAGGTTGCGGATGATCTGATCCGGGTCGATCGAACGCGCGTCGCGCCGAACGTCCGCGTCCGCCCGCGCGCCGAAGACCTGCGTCTCGGTGATCAGCGCGAACGCGTCGGTCCACGCGCTGCATTCGATCGGCGCGATGGTCAGCGCGACCGGCGCCTTCGACGTGCGGAACTGCTCGAACGTCGCGGCGTCCGCGGGCTTCAGCCCGACGCGCGCCAGGAACTCGCCGAACACTTCGCGCCGGCCGGCGGACTCGGCACAGAAAAGGACGGGTACGTTCGCGTCGCGGACGAACGCGAGCAAGCGTTCGCCGGCGTTGTGCGTGCGGTGATTGACCGATACGTCGGGTAACGCACGCGTCGCGAACTCGACCGCGTGTTGGCGGCCGTCGAGCACGACTTGCCGGAGGGAGCCGAGCGCGTGAAAGAGTTCGTCGGTGCGCGAATAGATCTGATCCGGCGGCAAGATCGGCCGTTCGATGTCGTGGCGGAGGCTCTCGTAGCGGTTGCGCACGTCGAGTTGAAACGCGGTGACGGCTTCGTCGAGGCCGTTCGGCAGCACCGCAACGCAGTCGTTGGGGAGATAGTCGAACACCGTCGCGAGCCGTTCGTGGAACATCGGCAGGTAGTATTCGATGCCTGACGGCGCGAGGCCCTGACTGACGTCCTGATAGATGGGGCAGCGGCGCACGTCGACGTCGAACCGTTCGTGCCAACGGTTGCGAAAGCGCGCGATCGCGTCGGCCGTCAGCGGGAATTCCTTTGCCGGCAGGATCTCGATCGACCGCAGTTGTTCGAGCGTACGCTGCGAATCGGGGTCGAACGTGCGCAGGCTCGCCACTTCGTCGTCGAAGAGGTCGATCCGGTACGGAGTCGCGGCGCCCATCGGAAAGACGTCGATCAGCGAACCGCGCACGGCGAACTCGCCGCGCTCGGACACCGTCTCGACGCAGCGATAGCCGGCGTGTTCGAGGTGGCGGCGATACGTGTGGGCATCGAAGCGCGCGCCGACCTCGACGACGAGGCTGTGCGCCGCGAGGAACTCCGGCGGCGGCAGTCGTTGCAGCAGCGTGCGAATCGGTACCACCAGCACGCCGCGTCGGAGTTGCGGCAACCGATGCAGCGTGCGCAGCCGATCGGAGACGATGTCTTGGTGCGGCGAGAACGCGTCGTAGGCGAGCGTCTCCCAGTCGGGCAGCGTCACGGCCTCGAGCGCGCCGCTCGAGAAGAATTCGATCTCGCGACAGAGCCGATACGCGGCCGCCGGATTGGCCGCGACGGCCACGAACAGATGCTCGCTCGCTTGGGCAGCGCGGGCGATCGCGAGGCTCGGCGCGCCGTCGACGAGACCGGTCCAGCCGATGCGGTCACCGGGCCGGGTCGGCAGAGGCGGGCGTTCGAGATCGGACATCCGGGGCAGCATTTGAGAGGGCGCGGTATTCTACCCGACGGCGCCCGCGGCGCGGCGCGTGCGAACGCGCGCGATGATCGGTGCGTCGATGCACAGCGCGCGTGCAACGACGCCGAGCCACGCACCGTGTCGGACCCCGCCCAGTAGATCCGTTAATTCGGACGCGTTAGAGTGCCACGCGCCCGATGGAAGCGATCCATCGTCATTGAGCGGTTATGAAACCCACCAACATTTTCGAACCCTCGTACTTCCACAAAGTCGTCGATTGCCAATGGGCGTGTCCCGCGCACACGCCGGTGCCGGAGTACATCCGGCTGATCGCGCAAGAGAAGTACACCGAAGCGTACATGCTGAACTGGGATTCCAACGTGTTTCCCGGAATCCTCGGCCGTACCTGCGATCGTCCGTGCGAACCGGCGTGCCGCCGAGTTCGTACCGAAGAGAAGCCGGTCGCGATCTGTCGCTTGAAACGCGTCGCCGCCGACAACAAAGGCGACATCACGCCGTACATGCCGCGCGTGCCGACGAAGAAGAACGGCAAGCGCGTCGCGGTACTCGGCTCGGGACCCGCATCGCTCGCCGTCGCGCGCGACCTGTTGCCACTCGGCTACGAAGTGCACATGTTCGAAAAGGATCCGGGCGGCGGCGGCATGATGCGCACGCAGATCCCGGCGTTCCGGCTGCCGGCGGAGGTGCTCGAGGAAGAAGTCGATCTGATCGTCAACATGGGCGTGCAGTGTCACTACAACTACGAAGTGACGAGCATGAAGGCGTTCATGGCGGAGCATGATTTCGACGCGTACTTCGTCGGTACGGGTGCACCGCGCGGCCGCGATTTGCCGGATTTGAAAGGTCGCCAGGAATCGAACGCGCACATTTCGATCGGCATCGATTGGCTCGGCAGCGTCGCGTTCGGCCACACGACGTCGATCAAAGGCAAAGTGATCGTGATGGGCGGCGGCAACACCGCGATGGATTGCTGCCGCACCGCACGTCGTCTCGGCGCCGAACAAGTGACGGTCGTCGTCCGCTCGGGCTTCGACGTGATGAAAGCGTCGGAGTGGGAGAAAGAAGACGCGATGTCGGAAGGCATTCCGATCGTCAACAACCGTCCGCCGGTCGAGTTCGTGCACGAGAACGGCAAGCTCAAAGGCGTCGTGTTCCAACGCGTCAAACAGATCACCGAGAACGGCAAAGCGAAGACGGTGCCGACCGGTGAGCCGGACATCTTCATGGAAGCCGATCACGTGTTGATGGCGATCGGCCAAGAGAACCACTGTCCGTGGATCGAGCGCGACATCGGCATCGAGTTCGACCGTTGGGATTGCCCGGTGCTCGATCGCGACACGCTGCAGTCGACGCATCCGAAGGTGTTCTTCGGCGGCGACGCGGCGTTCGGTCCGGAGAACATCATTTGGGCGTCGGCGCACGCGCACAAAGCGGCGATCTCGATCCATCTCTTCTGTCAGGGCAAAGACATCAAGAAAGATCGTCCGCCCGAAGGCGTGAACCTCGTCAGCCAGAAGATGGGCATGCACGAGTGGAGCTACGACAGCGAACACGATCCGTCGAAGCGCCATCTCGTACCGCACGTCGATCCGAGCAAATCGCTGAAGAACATCAAGATCGAAGTCGAACTCGGCTTCGATCGTCAACTCGCTGCGCAGGAAGTGCAGCGGTGCCTCAACTGCGACGTGCAGACGGTGTTCGCGGACAAGCTCTGCATCGAGTGCGATGCGTGCGTCGACATCTGTCCGATGGATTGCATCACATTCACGCAAAACGACGACGAGGCCGACCTGCGCCAACATCTGAATGCACCGGCGCTCAACACCGAACAGGATCTCTACGTGTCGGAGACGCTGAAGACCGGCCGCGTGATGGTGAAGGACGAGGATCTTTGCCTGCACTGCGGTTTGTGCGCGGAACGGTGCCCGACGAACGCATGGGACATGCAGAAGTCCATTCTCCATCTGCCGCAACTGGGGTCGTACGCGTAAATGACGCGCTACAACGATTTCGTCATCAAGTTCGCCAACGTCAATGGCTCCGGTTCCGCGAGCGCGAACGGCATGTTCGCGAAGGCGGTATTCCGGATGGGCGTGCCGGTCGGTACACGCAACATCTTCCCGTCGAACATCCAAGGCTTGCCGACGTGGTTCGAAGTGCGCGTCAACGAGCACGGCTACATCGGCCGCCGCGAAGGCGTCGACATCATGGTCGCGATGAACGCCGAGACGTACGAGGAAGACGTCGCGAGCATCGTGTCCGGCGGCTATCTGCTGTACGACAGCTCGCGGCCGCGGCCGCGTGAACTCGCGCGCAGCGACGTCGTCGACATCGGCATTCCGATCTCGACGTTGCTGTTGTCGGAATTCCAAGACCCGAAGCAGCGGCAGCTCTTCAAGAACATCGTCTACGTCGGTGCGCTTTCGGCGTTGATCAACATCGATTTCGACGTGCTGACCGGCATGGTGGCCGAGCAATACAAAGGCAAGGACGCGCTGATGAAGCCGAACGTCCATGCGCTCGAGATCGGCCGCAACTACGCGCGCGACTATCTCGACGTGCCGTTGCCGATTCAGTTGCGCCGCACCGATTCGGTCGGCGACAAGATCATGATCGAAGGCAACACGGCGTCGGCGCTCGGCATGGTGTACGGCGGTGCGACCGTGTGCGCCTGGTATCCGATCACGCCGTCGACGTCGGTGGCCGAATCGTTCGAGCGTTACGCGAACCGCTTCCGCACCGACAAGGCGAGCGGCAAGAAGAAATTCGCGATCATGCAGGCCGAAGACGAGTTGGCCGCGATCGGCATGGTCATCGGCGCCGCCTGGAACGGCTCGCGCGCGTTCACTGCGACGAGCGGCCCCGGCGTGTCGTTGATGGGCGAGTTCCTGGGCCTCGCGTACTTCGCCGAAATTCCGGCGGTGCTCATCGATGTGCAGCGCGCCGGTCCGTCGACCGGTATGCCGACGCGCACGCAACAAGCGGATTTGATGTCGGCGGTGTACGCGTCGCACGGCGACACGAAACACGTCGTGTTGATTCCGTCCACGCCGAAGGAATGCTTCGATTTTTCCGCCGACGCGCTCGATCTCGCCGATCGCCTGCAGACGCCGGTCGTCATCATGTCCGATCTCGAACTCGGCATGAACGAAGTGATGTCCGAGCCGCTCGCATGGGACGACAGTCGCAAGTACGACCGCGGCAAGGTGTATGACGCCGAAGATCTCGATCGCATCGAAAAGTTCGGCCGCTACGTCGACGTCGACAACGACGGTATCGGCTATCGCACGTATCCGGGCACGCACCCGTCGAAGGGCAGCTTCTTCACGCGCGGCACGTCGCGCGACGAATACGCGCGCTACACGGAAGATCCGCAGATCTACACCGAAAACATGGATCGGCTGCTGAAGAAGTGGGAGACCGCGAAAGGCCTCGTGCCGAAGCCCGACATTCGCGAAGGCACGCCACGTCGGCAGTACGGAATCCTGTACTACGGCACGACGTTGATGCCGATGCAGGAGTCGCTCGATCTGCTCGCGAGCGACGGTATCCATCTCGATACCTGTCGCATTCGCGCGGTGCCGTTCACCGGCTCGATCGTCGAGTTCATCGACAATCACGAGCTCGTGTTCATCGTCGAGCAGAACCGCGACGCACAGATGAAGATGATTCTCGTCAACGAATGCGGCATCGATCCCGCGAAGATCGTACCGGTGTGCTACTACGGCGGCATGTCGATCTCGGCGGATTTCATCAGCTCGACGATCGCGGATCATTTCGCCGTCAACAAGCTTGCGCGCATTTCGGAGGTCAAGCGATGACGTTCGTCGTCAAACCCCGCGTTCATCACCCGAAGCTGCCCGTCAACGACCTAGGTCTGACGCGGCGCGACTACGAAGGTTCGGTTTCGACGCTGTGCGCCGGCTGCGGTCACGACTCCGTCAGCGCGGCGATCGTGCAGGCGTGCGCGGAGTTGTCGATTCCGCCGCATCGGTTCACGAAGATCTCCGGCATCGGTTGCTCGTCGAAGACACCGACGTACTTCCTCGGCAAGTCGCACGGATTCAATTCGGTACACGGCCGCATGCCGTCGGTCGCGACGGGCGCCAACCTCGCGAACAAAGACCTCTATTGCATCGGTATCTCCGGCGACGGTGATACGGCGTCGATCGGCATGGGGCAGTTCGCGCACATCGTTCGCCGCCGCATCAACATGTGCTACATCGTCGACAACAACGGTACGTACGGTTTGACGAAGGGGCAGTTCTCGGCGACGAACGACAAGGGTTCGACGAGCAAGAAAGGCGCGCCGAACCTGTACGAGCCGATCGACCTCGTCAGCATCGCGCTGCAGCTCGGCGCGACGTTCGTCGGGCGCAGCTTTTCCGGCGACAAGGGCCAGCTGGTGCCGCTGATCAAGGCGGCGCTGTTGCACAAGGGCTTCGCGTTCATCGATGTGATCTCGCCGTGCGTCGCGTTCAACAACCACAAGGGGTCGACGAAGAGCTACGACTACGTACGCGATCATCGCGGCGATGTCGTGGCGGCGGAATTCGTATCGCATGGTCCGCTCGGTGCGCCGGATTTCGTGCCGCCGCATGCGGAGATCACGGCCGACTACGCGCCCGGCACCCGCGAAGACGTCGCGATGCCGGACGGCTCGACGCTGCGCCTGCGCAAGCTCGCCGACGACTACGACCCGCACGATCGGGTGCGCGCGCTCGCGTACGTACAGCACAAGCAGCACGAAGGCGAAGTGGTGACCGGCTTGCTGTACCTCGACCAGAACGCGTCGGACTGCCACGCGATCCTCGAGACCGTCGACACGCCGCTGAACGCGTTGAACGAAGCGGATCTGTGCCCCGGCGACGCGGCCTTGAAATCCATCAACGCGAGCTTCCGGTAGCGCCTCGGAAGCGATAGCGGATCACCTAGTCGCTACAACTCTTCACGGAATACGGCGGCGCAACCGCTAGTTTGTTGCGCCGCCGTGACCCAATTTCGATAATACGCGCCCCGCGGACGGCCCATACGACGAGGACAGGACGTGGCACTACCCAGCCTTGACGACTATTTCCCGGATTGGAAGGAGCGCGAAGCGCTCGCCGAAGCGATGGTGCCGATCATCGGGAACCTGTATCGCAAGAACGTCGTCTGCTACTGCTTCGGCCGTGCGCTCTACAGCCAGAGCGTGACCAACATCATGAAGACGCACCGTTACGTGCGGCAGATCGCGCAGAACGAACTATCCGAGTTCGAGAGCTATCCGATCATGAAGGCGTTGTCGGAACTCGACTTGGGTCCGTGCCACATCGACGTCGGTAAGCTCGCGCTGAAATACATGGAAGAGAGTGCGGGCAACGGCACGACCGCGATGGATTTCGTCAAGCAAGCGTGCGCCGAAGTCATCGGCCGCCACGTGCCGCCGCTCGCCAAGCCGCAAGACGTGGTGCTGTACGGCTTCGGTCGCATCGGCCGATTACTCGCGCGGCTGTTGATCGAAAAGACCGGCGGCGGCCAACAGTTGTTGTTGCGCGCGATCGTCGTCCGGCGCGCGAGCAAAGAAGATCTCGTCAAGCGCGCGAGCCTATTGCGCCGCGACTCGGTCCACGGTTCGTTCGACGGCACGATCCGTGTCGATCACGAGCACAACTGCATCATCGCGAACGGCAACGTGATCCGCGTGATCTATGCGAACAATCCGGGCGAAGTCGACTACACGCAGTACGGCATCAACGACGCGATCATCATCGACAACACGGGCGCGTGGCGCGACGAAAAAGGCCTGTCCGAACACCTGAAGGCGAAGGGCGCCGCGCGCGTGATCGTGACCGCGCCCGCGAAGAAGGGCGTCAAGAACATCGTCGCCGGCATCAACTCGAGCGATTTGACTGGCGACGAGAAAATCCTCGGCGCCGCATCGTGCACGACGAACGCGATCGTGCCGATCCTGAAGGCGATCGACGAGGAGTTTCACATCGAGCACGGCCACATCGAGACCGTGCACGCCTACACGCCGGACCAAAATCTCACGGATAACTATCACGAGAAAGCGCGCCGCGGCCGCAGCGCGCCGCTCAATCTCGTGATCACCGAGACCGGCGCGTCGAGCGCGATCACCGATCTGTTGCCGGCGATGGAAGGCAAGCTCACGGGCAACGCGATCCGCGTACCGACGCCGGACGTGTCGCTGGCGATTCTGAACCTGACGCTGTCGCGCAACACGACGCTGGACGAAGTGAACGGCTATTTGCGACAAGCGTCGTTGTATTCGCCGCTACAGCGGCAGATCGACTTCATCAACTCGCCGGAAGTGGTGTCGTCGGACTTCGTCGGCAACCGCCACGCATGCATCGTCGACGGCGGTGCGACGATCGTGAAGGACAATCGCGCGGTCGTGTACGTGTGGTACGACAACGAGTTCGGTTACTCGTGCCAGGTCGTGCGCGTCGTGCAGAAATGGGCGGGTATTCGCTATCCGCTCATTCCGAGCGACGTTGCGGAAATCGGCTTCGGCTGATCGTCGGCCAACAAATGCACACAGTCGCGCCGTCTTTCGACGGCGCGATCGTTTTGCAGTCGGACGACTACTTGCCTTGGAAGTTCGGCGCGCGTTTCTCGAGGAACGACGCCATCCCCTCTTTGAAGTCGGCGGAGCGGAAGAGCGGCAACAACTGCAGGAACACGTGGTGCACGTGGTCGTTGAACGTCTCGTTCATGCCCATCCGCATCATGCGTTTCGAGGCCTGCACCGCGAGCGGCGCATTGCGAGCGATCTCGGCGGCGAGTTGCGTCGCGGCGCCGGCGATCTCGGCGGCCGGCACGACGCGCGACACGAGTCCCATCTCGAGGCTCTCGGCAGCTGTCAGCGTTCGCCCGGTGAAGATGAGTTCGGCGGCCTTCGACCAACCGAGCAGCCGCGGCAGAATCCAGGTGCCGCCGGACTCCGGCAGTACGCCGCGCGCAGTGAACGCGGCCGCGAGCTTCGCGGTATCGGCCATGATGCGGATGTCGCAGCCGAGCGCGAGGTCCATGCCGTAACCGGCAGCCGAGCCGTTCAAGGCGCAGATCGTCGGTTTGTCGACGGCGTGCAGCACCGTCGGCGGCGTATTTCGCAGGTCGAGATTGGCGGGCCCGGCGTTGCTCGAAAGGCCGCCGCCGATGTCGCCGCCGCGCAAGTCCAGGCCGGCGCAGAAGAATCGGCCCGTGCCGGTGATGACGATAGCGCGGACGTCGCGGTCGTCGTTCGCCTCGAGCAGCCGCTGCGTCAATGCGTCGAGCATCGGTCCGGAGATCGTGTTCTGAACCTCCGGACGGTTGATCGTGATCGTCGCGACGTGATCCGCGACGGTGTAAAGAACCTCTCGTTCAACGGCGTCTTTCGGTTGGCTGGCCATGTTTGCCTTCGGAAAAATGTGTGAAACGGCACCCTAATTTGAAAGGCGAGGGGGTGCAAGGCGGGAGCCGTGTGGCCGGTGTCCGAAACGCCGTCTATGGTTAAGTCGTGAGTCGCGCGGAGAGCCGGACCGAATGTCGCCGTATTCGAACCAGATGATCGACCTGCTCGAGATTTACCACGCGCGTGCGTTGCGCGACCGACTGCGGCGGGAACTCACTCGGCTCGACAGCGAAGATGGCGTTTTGCCCGGAACGGATCCGCAACGGCGGGCGGAAGTGCGCGAGTTCTACGCGGCGATGCTCACCACGAGCAATGGATTGTTGTTCAGCCTCGGCGACGACACCCGCTAGGACATCGATCCGAAGCAACTGGCCGAGATCGCCCGCATCGGAGCGCGCTCGCTCCGAGCCGCATCGGGCGCATCGCAGAGTCCAACAACCCTATTGAGCCGCGCGGGCCGGCATCTTCTCTTCGGATACGTCGTAGCCGGCTTCGGGTGGGATGCACAAGTACGAACCATCCGCGCGTTGCTCCGTCCACGGTGTCACCGTGACGATGCGGCTCTGCCGAGCGCGATCGATCGCGTCCGCCGGCGACGTCGCGTGTCCGAGCTTTTCGACCTGCCGCAGCGTCGGGAAGATCACCGTGTATTTGCGCGACGCCGCGCCGGCCATCGCATCTTTCGGCGTAATCCACACCGAATCGACCGATTCGTGCCCGTCGTGCAGCGCGACTTGATCGTGCGGCGCTGCGGCGAGATAGAAGTGGGTGTCGAAGCGCTTCGGCATCATGTCCGGCGTCACCCAATGCGCGAACGGCACCAGCCGATCGCAGGCGAGACGCAGCGCGTGCTCGCGCAGAATGGCAATGAACGAGATTTCGCCGCGGTTCAATCGCGCCCGCGCGTCTTCGAGGCGCGCGAGCGCGCCGCCGCCGATCAGATTCGTTTGGCCGGCGGGGCGCGCCAACAAGACGCCGCATTCCTCGTAGGCTTCGCGGATGGCGGCGATTTGAAGGGCGCGCGTCGCCGGATCACTCGATGCGCCGTCGCAGAAGTCGGCGAACGCAGCGTCGTCGTCTTGCGGATCGACCTTGCCGCCCGGAAACACCAATGCCCCCGACGCGAAGTCGATCTGGTGGTGGCGCACGACCATGAACACTTCGAGCGACGCGTGGTCGCCGCGCAACAGCAGGATCGTCGCAGCCGGAACGGGTACCGCGGGCGGTTTGCTCATCGCCGCGCGACTTCGCGGATGAACTGATCGAGGGTCGCGAGCTTCTGCGGCGTCGGTCCGAGCGTGAAGTCCGGCACGATGAGTTCGTCGACGCCGATCGCTTGATATTGCGCGACGATGTCGCGGATCTCCGCGACGGTGCCGATATTCGCGGCTTGCGGGATCTTCGAATCGCGCATCCGCTTCAGATACGTCGCATCGTCGCTCATGAAGAGCAGCGCGACGGCGCTGCGTTCAATCGCTTTCGGGTTCCGGCCCACCGTTTTGCAGTGCCCGTCGAGAATCGCCATCTTCGCCTTCAGCGTGTCGACGGTGCCCCAGACGTTCCACTCGTCGGCATACTGCGCGGTGATTTTCAGCGTGCGCTTCTCGCCGCCGCCGCCGATCAGCAGCGGCATCGGCTTCTGTACCGGCTTCGGTTCGAGCGACGCGTCGGTCAGTTGGTAGAACTTGCCGCTGAAGTTCGACTTCGGCTCCGCGAACAGCGACTTGATGACCTGACACGCTTCTTCGAGTCGGCCGAGCCGTTCGCCGGTCGTGTAGAACGGAATGCCGTACTGCTTGTGTTCGTTCTCCTGCCAACCGGCGCCGAGGCCGAGCACGACGCGACCCCCGGTGATGTGGTCGAGCGTCGCCGCCATCTTCGCGAGAACCGCCGGGTGGCGGTACGTGTTGCCGACGACCAGCGTGCCGATGCGGATTCGCGGAACTTGCGCGCCGATCGCCGCGAGCGTCATCCATGCTTCGGGCCACGGCGCGCTGGTGTCCGGCGCATTCGGCATGAAGTGGTCGGCGTACCAGATGCCGTCCCAGCCGGTGCGCTCGACATGCTTGGCGAGTGCGATGACATCGGCGAACGATTGCGAAGGGTTGGGCCAGAAGCTGAAGCGCATCTTCGAAGGTCTCGAGTCGGGAATGGTTTCGATGTTCGCTTATGTCCTTTGCTATGGCAAACTCGCGACGAACGTGGGGGAGGGTGCAGCGCCTGCATCCGAGCGAGTCCGACGGATCGACGTTCCGTGTCAGAGGTCGAGACTGTGGACGGATACGACAAACCGAGCGCGGTGCTCACGACATCTCGCATGCGCATGCGGCCGATCGACCGCGAAGACGTCGATGCGTTGCACGCGCTATGGACCGACCCCGACGTACGCCGCTATCTCTGGGACGACCGCATCATTCCGCGCGAGACCGTCGAAGACATCGTTGCGCAGAGTCTCGCGACGTTCGAATCGGAGGGCTACGGCTTCTTCGCGCTCGAGCTGGCCGACCAAGACGGATCGTTGATCGGTTTCTGCGGCCATCGCCGCGCCGAGTCCGGCGCCGAAATCGAACTGCTGTATGGCATTCATCCGATGTATTGGGGCGAAGGTCTGGTCGCCGAAGCCGCGCAGGAAGTGCTGAAGTTCGGTTTCGAATCGTGCGCGTTCGATCGGGTGATCGCGGCGACCGATACACCGAACCAACAGTCGGTGCGGGTGCTGCAGAAGCTCGGGATGACCTTCGATTGCCGGCGCGAGTTCCACGGTCTCGATACCGTCTTCTTCTCGATGACGCGCTCCGAATTCTTCGGAAACGACTGAGCTGCATTGAACGGTAAGCGCGAACGCCTGCAGATCGGTGCCATGCGGATCTCGTTCTTCTTGCCGGGGTGTCGGTCGCTGAAGGAGAAGCGGCAGCGTCTCGGCGGATTGCGCGAACGCTATGGGCGCCAGGTCAACGTCGCGGTGTGCGAGAGCGACTTCCACGACGATCACGACCGCGCCGAGTGGACGTTCGTCGCGACCGCACTGACCGCGAAGCTGATCGACCAGACCCTCGGAGAGATCGAACAGCGGATCCTCGAAACGGTCGATGCCAGCATCTCCGGCATCGACCGCACATTCGTCTGACGCGCGTCGCGCGGGGCGCTTGCACGGAAACCAGCGCGGCGGCAGCATGCCGAGCATGGCCGGCCTCCTCGTCGTTTTGATCATCGCAACCGCTTGCTACCTGTGGGTGAAGCGGACGCGCGCCGCGCGCGATCGCTGGATTGCGCGGTTGTCGCTGCCCGGCGTTTGGCAGTGCGAATCGCCGGGCGGTCGCTGGGTTCTGGAATTCGTCGGCGAGCCGACGGCGGGACGTTATACCGAGCAATCCGGACGCGCGACGGAGCGCGGTCGTTGGCGTTTGCTCGGCAACGAGATCCAGCTCGAGACCGACGCCGGTACGCGCACCTACCAGTTGCGGCTATTCGACAATGGGTCGATCGGCATCGACGGTCCCGGTCGCGAACGGCGCATCTACGTGCGTCAGCGCAGCAATGTCGTGCCGCTGCGCAAGCGGCAGTAGGCGGCGAATTTCCGAGGTTCGGGAGAGAAGCGGTTCAGTCCGTCTTGCGGCGACCCCGGCGTTCCGGATCGCGGCGCGGTGCGGGATCTTCGCCGACGCGATCGGCATTGCGCCGGTCTTCGGGACTCTTGCGCCGACTTCCGTTGTTTTTTCGGCGCTCGGTGAATGAATCGGCCATGGAAAGCACCCGCTGAAACCGTCGCGAATTTTACTCTGAAATTGCACTGCACCTCACCCGCGGCAATGTCCCGCGCGGCTAGAATGAGCGGCCAGTTTCGCGGCGGTTTCGCGACCATGCCCCAGCCTTTTGACGAATTGATCGGCCTCGCCAACGAGTTGCTGCGGCGCCTCGACCCTGTGTTGCCGCGCATTGCGACGCCGGATTGGTCGGAAGTGCGCGCAGCCGTGTGGCACCTCAGCGCCCTCGGTGGCGAGCTACGGGCACACGCCGAACTCGACCCGATCGACCTCGACGACCTGATGTACATCGACCGGCAGAAGCAGCGCATCGAGGCGAATACCGTCCAGTTCGTGCGCGGATATCCGGCCAACAACGTGCTGCTGTGGGGCGCCCGCGGCACGGGCAAGTCGTCGCTGATCCACGGCCTGTTGAACCGATACGCGGATCGAGGGCTGCGGTTGATCGAGCTCGACAAACGCGCGCTCGGTTCGCTGCCGCGCATCGCCGACCTGGTGCGGAACGAGCCGTACCGATTCATTCTCGTCTGCGACGACCTGTCGTTCTCGGCCGACGATGCGTCGTACAAGGAACTGAAGAGCGTGCTCGAAGGCTCGGTGTTCCGCTCGTCGGCGAACGTGCTGATCTATGCGACGTCGAACCGGCGGCACCTGTTGCCGGAACACATGGCGGACAACCTCGCGGCGACCCATCAAGGCGGTGAACTGCACGAGAGCGAAGCGGTCGAGGAGAAGATCTCGTTGTCGGATCGGTTCGGCGTTTGGCTGTCGTTCCAATCGTTCAAACAAGATGCGTATCTCGACGTCGTCACGCATTGGCTCGAACGCATCGGCGCTCGCCATGGTTTGCAGGCGACGCTAACAGATTCGGCCCGCCGCGAAGCGTTGCAGTGGGCGCTCGCGCGCGGCGCGCGCAACGGCCGGACGGCTCAATATTTCGCGCGCGATTGGATCGGCCGATTGCTGACCGGCGACGCGACGCCTTGACGCGATCCGGGGTGATTCATAGAATGCGCGCCGCTTCCGCGTCCACGTCCCCTTCGTCTAGAGGCCTAGGACACCGGGTTTTCATCCCGGCGACAGGGGTTCGACTCCCCTAGGGGACGCCACTTCGCGGTGCGTGTCACGACGTGTGGTCGGCGTTCTTGCGAGTGCCGGCGACACGCGAGTAACATGCCCGGCCATGCGGGAATAGCTCAGTTGGTAGAGCATAACCTTGCCAAGGTTAGGGTCGCGAGTTCGAGTCTCGTTTCCCGCTCCAAACATGCCGCAGTGAACCGCCTCGTACGAGGCGGTTCCGCTTTCCACCCCCAGCGAATTTGTTGAGGGGCGATCCGTAGTGCGCGCCATGGCGTCGATCGCCATTCGTTCATCGTAGACGCCTAGCGGCGGAGCCGTCTGTCGCGCTTCCGCAATTCCGCGCGGCTGGCACGGATCCGAGGGCAACGCCGCAGTTCGCCCGCGCGGTGGTCTGCCACCGGCAATCCGACACGCGCTCCCGTCGGGGCGATCGAAACGCCGGGCTTCCGGTTATACGACCGAAGTCGGCGCATTGGCGATGGCGCGATCGACGACGCGTTGTTCTACGAAATCGACATTCGCGAAGCGCCGTCCGCGTGACCACGCCCGCTCGGTGCCGGCATACTCGTCGGGTCACCTCGGACACGCAGCCATGACTTACGCTCGCGATCATCGTGTGATCGATGCCGACAGCCATTTGATGGAATGGCCGACGTTCCTCACCGAGCAGGCGCCGGCGCGGATCCGCGCCGCGCTGCCGCCGATCGGCGGCGGTTCGGCCGGGCTTCAGGTCAAAGGATTCGAGCGTACCGACGCCGCACGCGAGGCGCTGGTCGCGTTGGGCGACGACCTCATTCGCAAAGGACCGAAATGGTACGACGCGCTCGGCGCGATCGATCCCAACGAGCGGGCCATGGCGCTGGATCTGCTCGGGTTCGAACATCAGGTTGTTTACTCGTCGTTGTGCGCGCCGCTGTTCGGCATTGCGGATTCTGGGTTGCGCTACGACGCCTATCGCGCGCACAACCGTGCGATGGCGGAGTTCTGCGGCCGCGATCCGCGATTGCACGGCGTGGCGTTGTGCGACCTCGATGACCCACGGCGTTCGATCGAGGAGCTCGAGTTTGCGCTCGACCTCGGCCGCGGTCCCGTGTGGCTTCCGGCGCGCGCCCCGGGCGGCGTGTCGCCGGGACACGATCGGCACGATCCGTTCTGGGCGCGGCTTGCCGAACGGCGCGTGCCGTTCGTGCTGCATGTCGGCAGCGGGCCGCTGCAAATCGACGATGCGTGGCGCTTGAACGGTCGCGCGCCGCCGACCCGAATGCCGGTTGCGGAGGTCATCAACTCGAAGGACCTGATGGTCGTGTATCAGCCGGCCGAACGGTTCCTGTCGGTTCTACTGCTCGACGGCGCGTTGGAGCGTCACCGCCAACTGCGCGGCGGCGCGATCGAGATGGGCGCCGGTTGGGTGCCCGATATGCTGCGGCGCCTCGACCACGCCGCCGACATCTGGGGCAAGTCCGAGCCGGAACTGCGCGCGATGTCGCGCAAACCGTCGCAGCAAGCAGCGGAGCAGTTGCGCTTCACTCCGTATCCGTTCGAAGACGTCGGGCTCTTGTGTCGAATCTCCGACCCGCAGCTATATCTCTTTTCATCGGACTATCCGCACGCCGAAGGCGGCCGCGATCCGCTCGGGCGATTCTCGAAGTCGTTGGCGGCTGCCGGCGAGGCGACGCTGCGCGCTTTCCTGGCGGAGAACGCGCGCGGCTGGCTCGGACTCGATTCCCCGCCGTGACGACGGCGCTCTAAGCAAATCTCCTGATGCTGCCTCGGGCGGGCCTGCCGCTACCGTGCGCGCGGGTCGTCTGGATGGGCTGCGGCCCGTCAACAACAAACACTGAATCAGGAGATTCGCATCGTGAACAAGGGAATGATTCTGGCGCTGTCGATGGCGCCGATTTTTGCCGCGGGTACGGCGTCCGCCGCGCAAGAGGGTTTCTACGTCGGAGCCGGCGCGGGGGAAACCACCGCGAAGGCGTCGACCGGGCCGTTGCTCGTCAGCACACCGCCGGATGTCTTCAATACGTTCCACTTCGACAAGAACGAGACCGGTTACAAAGGCTTTGTCGGCTACAACTTCCTGCCGTGGCTCGGCGTCGAAGGCGGCTACGTCGATCTCGGCAGTCCGTCGCAGAACTGGCAGCGGGGTACGACCTCGCTGCAGGGTGACGTCAACGCGGATGGTTGGGAAGGATTCGTCGTCGGCTATCTGCCGATCGGTCCGGTCGACATCTTCGCCAAAGTGGGCGGCATCGCTTCGAACATCGACCTGAAACTGAAGGACAGCGTCGTCGGGCAACCGACGCAACACTTCTCGGAGAGCGACAGCAACGGCATGTGGGCTTACGGCGGCGGTGTCGCGTACAACTTCGGCCACTGGAGCCTGCGCGCCGAATACGAAGGGTATGACGTCAACAAGCTCGACGACTTGTACATGGTGTCCGGCAGCCTGACGTACCGGATCGGCGGCGACAAACCGAAGCCGATGCCGGTTGCGCAGACGACACCTGCCCCGGCCCCCGCGCCGAAGCCGGCGCCGGTCGCCGCGCCGGCGAAGTGTCCGGACAGCGACCACGATGGCGTGTGCGATGCGGACGATCAATGTCCGAATACGCCCCCCGGTGCGCGTGTCAGTGCGGGCGGTTGCGATTGCGACTACACGTTGACGCTGGACTTCCCGTTCAACTCGGCCGAACTGCACGCCGACGACAAGGCGAAGATCGACGCGATCATCCCCGTGTTGAAGAACCCGAAGGTCGCCTTCATCGCGGGCGAGGTCGACGGGTATACGGACACTACCGGCGACGAGGCCTACAACCTCGATCTGTCGAAGCGTCGCGCGCAGGCGGTTGCGGACTACGTGAAGTCACAGGGCGTGAATCTCGGTGACCGATTCGTGGTCAAGGGTTACGGCGAAGCCTATCCCGTGGCGAGTAACGATACGAAAGAGGGGCGTGCCCAGAACCGGCGTGTGGTATTGCGTCGCACGGACTGCGGCCCCGCGCACTGATCGCAACGAATCCGGCGTGAGCCGTTGGAGGCCCCCGGGCGCAATCCCGCGGGCCTTTTTCTTTGGCCCGAGGTCCGATCGGCACTGGTAACATCCGAGCGGTTGGCGATTCGAAACGCGGAGGAACGGCGAACCATGCTCGAGACAGTCCAACTGGGCAGGAACAGCGGTCTCAGAGTTTCGCGCCTCTGCCTCGGCACGATGAATTTCGGCCAGCCCGGGAAGGGGCATCAAGGGGATTGGACGCTGGGCATCGACGACGCCCGGCCGATCTTCAAAGCGGCGATCGAACGCGGCCTGTTCTATTTCGACTGCGCCGACGTCTACGGCATCGGTGCCAGCGAACGCGTCGTCGGCGCTTTGCTGCGCGAACTACTGCCGCGCGACGAGTACGTGATTGCAACGAAGATCGCGATGCCGCTCGGTCGCGGTGCCAACCAAGGCGGACTGTCGCGCAAGCACGTCATCGAAGGCGTGAACGGTTGTCTCGAACGCCTCGGTCTCGACTACGTCGATCACCTCGTCATCCACCGCCATCCGCACGGCGTGCCCGGTCACGTGCAAGTGCCGATCGAAGAGACGATGGAAGCGCTGCACGACGTGGTGAAGGCCGGCAAGGTGCTCTATCTCGGCGGCTCGTCGATGTTCGCGTGGCAGTTCGCCGAGTTGCAGTTGACCGCGAAGATGCACGGCTGGACGCAGTTCGTGTCGATGCAGAACCACTACAACCTCGTGTATCGCGAGGAAGAGCGCGAAATGAACCCGTACTGCGCGAAGAGCGGCGTCGCGCTGACGCCGTGGTCGCCGCTCGCGCGCGGCATTTTGACCGGGGCGTATCGTGGCGGTTTCGGTGCAGGGTCGACCGCGCGTTCGAAAGGAATGGACCGCAACCGCACCGAATCGCTGTATCGCGGCGAACACGTGTTCGAGGTCGCGGAACGCGTGGTCGAAGTCGCCAACAAATACGATAAGGCGCCGGCGCAGATTGCGCTGGCGTGGTTGTTGAACAAGCCGGAGATCACTGCGCCCGTCGTCGGCGTTTCGCGGCTCGAGCAGCTCGATCAGCTGGTCGATGCGACGCGGATCCGCCTCGATCCGGACGATGCCGCGTATCTCGAAGCGCCATATCGTCCGGTCGAAAATTTGCTGTCGCTCGGCGCGTCGTGAGGATTGCGGTATGACCGACGCGTTCGATCCGCTTCGTTCCGACTCGCCGTTGATCGTCTACATCGACTTCAAGAGTCCGTACGCGTATTTGGCGAAAGATCCGACGTATGCGCTCGAGCGCGATTTCGGTATCGAGATCGATTGGCGGCCGCTGACGCTCGATATCCCGAGCTACCTCGGTTCGGCGAAGCTCGGGACGGACGGCCGTGTCGCCGAAAGCAACCGCACGCCGCAGCAATGGAGCGGCGTGAAGTACGCGTACAAAGACGTTCGTCGCTATGCGTCGCTGCGCGGCATCACGACGCGCGGGACGGTGAAGATCTGGGATTCGTCGCTCGCGGGCATCGGCATGGAATGGGCGAAGCCACAAGGTCGTGCGGTGCTTCGCGGCTATGTCGATCGCGTGTACGAACGTTTTTGGAAGCGCGAGCTCGATATCGAGAATCCGCGTGTGATCGAGGCGGTGCTCGTCGAAGCGGGCGCCGACGTGCGCGGCTTCGAGGCGTATCACACTGGTTCCGGCCGTACGCGACACGACGAAGTACAGCATCGGATCTTCGACGCCGGTGTGTTCGGCGTACCGAGTTACGTCATCGACGGCGAACTGTTCTTCGGCCGCGAACATTTGCCGATGGTTCGTTGGTTGCTCGGCGGCAAGCGCGGTACGGCGCCGGACATTGCGTACCGGCACTTCGGCACGGCAGCGCCGGCGTGAGCGAGAGCGCGGTCGAGTTTGTCGGCGACACGCCGACGGTCTGCATCGATTTCAAGAGTCCGAAGGCGTACCTCGCGCTTGCACCGACCTTCGAGCTCGAAGACAAGCTCGGTATGCGCTTCGATTGGCTGCCGGTCAGCGTGTCGCCGATGACGCGGCCGGCACCGAGGCAACGGAACGAGGATCGCGGCGCACAGCACCGGCGGATGCGCGGCGAATACTACGAGCGCGACCTTCGTCGATATGCACGCTTGTACCGACTCGAGCTGGGCGATTTGTATCGAAATCCGGATACATCGCTTCCGGGAATCGGTCTGATCTTCGCGCGCCGCGGCGGGCAGGCCGCTGTTCGACGGTATCTGCAGTTGGTGTTCCAACGCTATTGGAGCGCCTGTCTCGATCTCGAAGACGCACGCGCGATGGGAACGGTGTTGGCCGACGCGGACGTGTCGACCGAAGGGTGGGATGAGTTTGCAACGGGCGCAGGGCGCGAGGAATACGAGCACACGGCGCGGGCGTTGCGCGAGGGCGGTGTGTTCGACGTGCCGGCCTATGTCGTCGCGGGCGACATATTCTTCGGGCGGCAGCACTTACCGATGATCGAGTGGCTGCTGACCGATAGGAGCGGCGAACCGCCGCTGTGAGTCGCCCCTCAGTTGGATCGGTTGGGCGAGGACGCGCGTCGCTCGAGCTCTTCGAGTACCATGTCGGCGCACTCTTCGAGCAACAACTGATCGTCTTTGTACAGCAGCAGAAGGCGGACGACGCGTTTGACTCGATCCCGGCCGAGCGCGTGGATCGCGGCCACCAATTCGCGTTCTTCGACTTGCGTGGTAAACCGAATCATCATCAGTCCCTTGTCGAAAATCCTCCCTCCGACGCGACCTTACGCCTGATCGCCGGCTTGGGTAAACGGCGGCACGCGCGTGCACCTGTCGGTTTAATCGATGCGCATACGCCATTCGAAGGTCGAAATCGGCCGTTCATCGGCTGCCATTGACGTGCCCGGGGGCCTTCGCTGTAGTGAGGAATTCGTTGGCCGAGACGCTTCGACCCATGGCCGCACCGCTGCAGGACGACCTTCCCCTCGGTAGGGACGTCGAATATGCGACGACGTACACGCCGTCGCTGCTGCGCTCGATCGACCGCGCGAAGCTGCGCACGTCGCTCGGCGCTGCGCCGGCACCGGTATTTCACGGCGAGGACACGTGGAACTGCTACGAATTCTCGTGGCTGAATCCCAAGGGACGGCCGGATGTCGCGGTCGTGAAAGTGCGCGTACCGTGCAATTCGGCCGCAATCGTCGAGAGCAAGTCGCTGAAGCTCTACCTCAACTCGTTTGCGCAGACGGTGTTCGCGACGCGTGCCGAACTTCTGACGACGCTGAACTCCGATTTGTCCCTCGCGTTCCGCGCGCCGGTCATCATCGACCTGCTCGACGTCGAGCAAGCGGCCGAGCCCTTCGGGCAGCTGCCCGGCAAGTCGCTCGACGATCTCGACGTCGAAGTCGAGGTCTATCACTGGTGTCCCGACCTACTCGAAGTCGAAGCGGACGCGGTCACGGTGCGGCAAGCGTTTCACACGCATCTCTTTCGAAGCGTTTGCCCTGTTACGCACCAGCCGGATTGGGCGAGCGTCATGGTCCAGTATGTCGGCCATCGCATTTCGGCGAGCGGCCTGCTGCAATACCTCGTGTCGTATCGCAACCACGCGGCGTTTCACGAAACGACGATCGAGCAGATCTTCGTCGACATCATGCAACGTTGCGCGCCGGAGCATTTGACCGTGTACGGCCGGTTTTTGCGCCGAGGCGGCATCGATATCAATCCGTATCGCTCGACGGATGAATCGGCCGCGCCGCCGATCCGCCTGTTACGGCAGTAGCCCGTCGTCTACGAACGTTTTGACGGGGTGATCTCCGGTTCCGCAGACGGATGTACCGAGGGGTGTGTCAGGCGGCGGATTTGGTCTTGCCGCCCATCGTCGCGCGCAGCTCGCGGTTTTCCGACTCGAGACTCTGGATGCACGACAGCATCTCGCGACTGTCGCGCGTGAACTGCTGTACCAACGCCTTCAGCTCCCGTTCCCGCTCCAGATTCACCGGTGCAGTGCCGCCGTCGGTCGGCGCCGCGCGTTCGGCCTTCAACGTGGCGAGTTCGGCTTCGAGTGCCGCGTGTGCGGCCTTCACCGTGTGCAGTTCGGTCAGCGAGCCGCCATCCTCCGAACTCGGCTGTTGCAAATGCGTGCTCAGATCGAGCGCGTTGCCGCTGATTTCGCTGCGCAGTACTTCGCGTCGAATCGCGAGCGTGGGATCGACCTCGGCCGAGCCCGCCGCTTTCGCGTCGAGCGCGGCGAGGTGTGCGGCGAGCTCCTGTTTCCAGTCGCGCGCCGTCGGGCGCGCTTCGAGCACCTTCTTACCTTCTTCGAGCGCGGCTTGTGCGGCTTTGCAGCGCTTTTCGAGTTCAGTACGGACGCTCGCTAGCGCGCGTACGCGCCAGCCGAGTAGCGCAGCCAAAGCGACCGCGATGACCAGAGCGAGGCCCGCGGCGAGGACGACCCACATGTCGAGCAGCATGAAACGGCGGATTCGCGATGACGGAATGAAGTATGGAACACGATGTCGGAACGCGCGAACGGACGACCGGTTCTCTATCCACCCGTACCCCACTCGGGTAGCATGGCGCCCCTCAATGGCGACCCACTCCGGTCCCTTCGCGACGATACGTTGTGAACCCCGTCAGGCCCGGAAGGGAGCAGCGGCAGCAGCGAACTCGAGCGCCGAAGTGTGGCTGGTTTGGGTTGCCACCCTTTTTTCGGAGAGGTGTCCGAGCGGTTGAAGGAGCACGCCTGGAAAGT
>DASRZO010000370.1:0-3479 GCA_035686405.1 Pseudomonadales bacterium
AGGCGCACTAAGCATGGCGAAGACTTCGGTAGTCGAGCGGGAAAAGAAACGCGATCGGATACAGGCGAAATTCGCCGCGAAGCGCAAGAAGCTGAAAGAGATCGTCAACGATCGCGGCGCATCCGACGACGAGCGTTGGGACGCACAGATCAGGCTGCAGAAGCTGCCGCGTAACGCGAGTCCGTTCCGCCGGCGCCGACGCTGCTCGATCACCGGTCGGCCGCGCGGCGTGTACCGCAAGTTCGGCCTCGCGCGCACGAAGCTGCGTGAAGCGGCGATGCGCGGCGACGTGCCGGGCCTCGTCAAGGCGAGTTGGTAGGAGTCGAAACGAATGACGATGCAAGATCCGGTCGCCGACATGCTGACGCGCATCCGCAACGGCCAGGCCGTGCAGAACCCGAGCGTGTCGATGCCGAGTTCCAAATTGAAGGTCGCGATCGCGACGGTGTTGCGCGACGAAGGCTACATCGCCGGCTTTGCGGTCGAAGGCGGCGCGAAGCCGACGCTGTCGATCGACTTGAAGTATCACAAAGGACAGCCGGTGATCGAAGAGTTGAGCCGAGTCAGCCGTCCGGGTCTGCGGATTTACCGCGACAAGGGCGACTTGCCGAAGGTCCACGGGGGCTTGGGCGTTTCGATCATCAGCACGCATAGGGGCGTGATGACCGATCGCGCGGCGCGCAAGGCCGGTATCGGCGGCGAAGTGCTGTGCACGGTGTTCTGAGCGCGCTAGTAGATTTGTTAGAGGTTTGAGAGATGTCGCGAGTTGCCAATTATCCGATCGAAGTGCCGAAGGGCGTCGAAGTGACGCTCGACGCGTCGTCGCTGAAGGTGAAGGGCGCGAAAGGCAGCTTGTCGATATCGCTCGACGAAGCGGTCGACGTGAAGAACGAAGAAGGTCGCCTCCGCTTCGTGCCGAAGCGCGACGACGCGCACGCGCATGCCATGGCGGGCACCTTGCGCGCGCATACGCGCAACATGGTGCAAGGCGTGTCGCAGGGTTTTTCGAAGAAACTCGAGCTGCAAGGCGTCGGCTATCGCGCGCAGGCGACGAGCGGCCGGCTCGATCTGCAACTCGGCTTCTCGCATCCGATCCAATACAAGTTGCCGGAAGGCATCAAAGCGGAGACGCCGAGCCAGAGCGAGATCATCGTCAGCGGCGTCGACCGGCAACTGGTCGGCCAGGTCGCTTCGGAGATTCGCAGTTTCCGTCCGCCCGAGCCGTACAAGGGAAAAGGCGTTCGCTATGCCGACGAGCGCGTCGTGCGCAAAGAAGCGAAGAAGAAATAGGTAGAGGTCGCATTCGATGAACGACAAGAAACAAGCTCGTATGCGCCGTGCGCGCAGCAGCCGCATGAAGATGCGCGAATTGGGCGCGACGCGGCTGACGGTGCACCGTACGCCGCGACACATCTATGCCCAGGTCATCGAGCCGGAAGGCACGCGCGTGCTCGTGTCGGCATCGACGCTCGATGCGACGTTGCGCAAGGGCAAGACCGGGAACAAAGACGCAGCGGCCGAAGTGGGCAAGTTGATCGCCGAGCGCGCGAAAGCCGCAGGCATTACGCGCGTCGCGTTCGATCGTTCGGGTTTCAAGTATCACGGTCGCGTGAAAGCGTTGGCCGATGCCGCTCGTGCAGGCGGGCTGGAGTTCTAAGACATGGCCTATACGCAAGAAGTGAAAGAAGAAGGACTGGTCGAGAAGCTCGTCCAGGTCAACCGGGTCGCGAAAGTCGTCAAGGGCGGGCGCATCTTCGGCTTCACGGCGCTGACGGTCGTCGGCGACGGCAAAGGTCGCGTCGGCTTCGGTCGCGGCAAGGCGCGCGAAGTGCCGGTCGCGATTCAAAAGGCGATGGAAGCGGCGCGCCGCAACATGATCGAGATCGAACTCGACCGCGGCACGATCTGGTATCCGGTCGCGCGTTATCACGGCGCGTCGAAGATCTACATGCAACCGGCGTCGGAAGGTACCGGCGTCATCGCGGGCGGCGCGATGCGGGCGCTGCTCGAAGCCGCCGGCGTGCACAACGTGCTCGCGAAGTGCTACGGCTCGACGAATCCGGTCAACGTCGTACGCGCGACGTTCGAGGCGTTGAAGCACATGCGGTCGCCGCAGCAAGTGGCGGAGAAGCGTGGTCTCAGCGTCGAACAGATGCAGGCGTGATCGAAGCGCAGCTGCAGAGCGGCGCGACGTAGAACATAAGGGTAGTGCGATGAGTGGCGAAAAGAAGATCCGAGTCACGCTGACGAAGAGCTTGAACGGCCGTCTGCGTACGCACCGAGCGTGCGCGGCGGGCTTGGGCTTGCGTCGCATCGGCCACACGGTCGAAGTGCAAGACACACCGGCGGTGCGCGGCATGATCAACAAGGTCTATTACATGGTGCGCGTCGAGGGAGAAGCGTGATGCGTCTGAACGAACTGTCTCCCGCGCGCGGCAGCAAGAAGCCGAAGCAACGCGTCGGTCGCGGCGTCGGCTCGGGCTTGGGCAAGACGTGCGGTCGCGGCCACAAAGGCCAAAAGGCGCGCAAGAGCGGCAACCCGCCGCGCGGCTTCGAAGGCGGTCAAATGCCGCTGCAACGCCGCGTGCCGAAATTCGGTTTTCGCTCGCGGATTGCGCTGGTGACGGCCGAGGTGCGCCTCGGCGAACTCGCGAAGGTCAGCGGCAGCGACATCGACCTCGATGCGCTGAAGGCCGCTAACGTCGTCTACAAAGGGGCGAAACGCGCGCGGATCATGCTGTCCGGCTCGATCGACCGCGCCGTCACCGTCAAAGGCATCAAAACCACGAAAGGCGCTCGCGCCGCGATCGAAGCGGCGGGAGGCAAGGTAGAAGACTGATGTCGGCGCAAGGGCAAAGACTCGCAGGCGTGCAGGCGGGGCTCACGGAGCTCCGCAACCGTCTGCTGTTCGTCTTTTTTGCGCTCCTGGTCTCGCGCGTCGGCAGCCACATTCCGATTCCGGGGATCAACCCGGACCGGTTGCGGCAGCTGTTCGAGCAGAACCAGGGCGGCATTCTCGATCTCTTCAACATGTTCTCGGGCGGCGCGTTGCACCGGATGAGCATATTGGCGCTCGGCGTCATGCCGTACATCACGTCGAGCATCATCATGAACCTGCTGACGATGATGCATCCGCCGCTCGCGCAGCTGCGCAAGGAAGGCGAGGCCGGCCGGCGCAAGATCACCCAATACACGCGCTACGGCACGCTGGTGGTCGCGCTGATCCAAGGGTCTGCGTTGGCGGCGACGCTCGCGAACCAAGGCCTATCGTTCAACGCGAACTTCGCGTTCCACTTCGTCGCGGTGACGACGCTCGTGACGGGCGCGCTCTTCATGATGTGGCTCGGCGAGCAGATCACCGAGCGCGGCGTCGGCAACGGTATATCGCTCGTGATCTTCTCGAACATCGTGTCGGGTTTCCCGGCGGCGATTGGCCGCTCGTTCGAGGCCGCGCGCCAAGGCGACATCAACATCGTCGC
>DASRZO010000371.1:0-16576 GCA_035686405.1 Pseudomonadales bacterium
CGAAGCGATGGCGTCGCTCGCGAATGCGAACGAACCGCTCGACGCGGTGACGCTGTCGGAGGCGCTGAACTCGCGTGGCTTGCTCGACAAAGCGGGCGGCATCGGCTTCCTCGCCGAAATCGCCGAGGCGACGCCGGGCGCATCGAACGTGCTCGCCTATGCGCAGATCGTGCGCGAGCGTTCGACGCTGCGCCAATTGATCGCGGCCGCCAACAAGATCGCCGAATCGGCGTTTCAGCCGCAGGGCCGGCAGAGCGCCGAACTGCTCGACATGGCGGAGTCCGAGGTCTTCCGCATCCACGAAGGCCGGCTGCGCGACGAAGGCCCGGTCCCGGTCGTGCCGCTGCTCGCGCGCGCAGTCGAAAAAATCGAGTCGTTGTATTCGTCGCGCAATCCGATCACCGGCCTCGCGACCGGCTTCGAAGATCTCGACAAGAAGACCGCCGGTTTGCAACCGTCGGACCTCATCATCGTCGCCGGGCGGCCGTCGATGGGTAAGTCGTCGTTCGCGATGAACATCGCCGAGCACGCGTTGATGAACGACAAACCGGGCGCGGTGCTCGTCTTCTCGATGGAGATGCCGTCGGATCAATTGGTGATGCGGATGCTGTCGTCGCTCGGCCGCATCGATCAAACGCGGATGCGCACCGGCGACATGCACGACGACGATTGGCCGCGCTTCACCTCGGCCGTCAGTCAGCTCAAGGACAAAGCGATCTATTTCGACGACGCGCCGGCGTTGACGCCGAACGAAGTGCGCACGCGCGCGCGGCGGGTCGCTCGGCAGGCAGGCGGGCTCAAATTGATCGTCGTCGACTACATCCAGCTGATGCGCGCCAACCGCGACCTCGACAACAACCGCACCGGCGAGATCACCGAGATCTCGCGCGGCTTGAAGGCGATCGCGAAGGAATTGCGCTGTCCGATGTTGGCGCTGTCGCAGCTCAACCGCGGCGTCGAAAGTCGCAACGACAAACGCCCGCTGATGTCGGACCTACGTGAGTCGGGCGCGATCGAACAGGATGCGGACGTCATCCTGATGATCTATCGCGACGAGCAGTACAACCCCGAATCGCCCGACAAGGGAACCGCCGAGATCATCATCGGCAAGCAGCGCAATGGTCCGACCGGCAAGGTGAAGCTCGCGTTCATCGGCAACCTCACGAAGTTCGAGAACCTCGCGCGCGATCACTATTCCGACTACATGCGCGAATGACCGCGCCCCGAGCTGAACGGAATGGCTAAGGCGCGCGTCGCGTACGTCTGTAACGACTGCGGCGCCGAACACGGCAAGTGGCAGGGCCAGTGTTCGGCGTGCAGCGCTTGGAACACGCTGACCCGCATCACGTTGGGACCCGCCAAGACCGTGGCGCCGTCGACCGGATATTCGGGTACCGCGCCGGCCGTTCAGATCCTCGGCGAAGTCGAATCGACCGACAGCGAACGCATCGCCACCGGCTTCGGCGAATTCGATCGCGTGCTCGGCGGCGGCTTGGTGCCGGGCTCGGTCGTGCTGATCGGCGGCGATCCCGGTGCAGGCAAGAGCACGCTGCTGCTGCAAGTGACGACTGCGCTCGCCGCCGGTGGCGAAGTGCTGTACGTGTCGGGCGAAGAATCGCTGCAGCAACTCGCGATGCGCGCGCGCCGGCTCGAACTGCCGGTCGATCGCCTGCGCGTCGCTTCGGAGACGCGCGCCGAAGAGATCGCGGCGTTGATCGAGCGGCACCGCCCGATGATCGTCGTGCTCGACTCGATCCAAGTGATGCAGCTCGGCTCGGTCGACAGCGTCCCGGGCAGCATCACGCAGGTGCGCGAGTGCGCCGGCTTCTTCACGCGGCTCGCGAAGCAGACGCAGACGGTCGTGATCTTGGTCGGCCACGTCACGAAGGAAGGCAGCCTCGCGGGGCCGAAGGTGCTCGAGCACATGATCGATTGTTTCGTGATGCTCGACAGCCCCGAAGGCTCGCGCTTTCGCACGCTGCGCGGGTTGAAGAATCGCTTCGGCGCGGTGAACGAACTCGGCGTGTTCGCGATGACCGATCGCGGCCTGCGCGAAGTGTCGAACCCGTCGGCGATCTTTCTGCAGCGCCCCGATGCGTTGTCGCCCGGCAGCGTCGCGACCGTGACCTGGGAAGGCACCCGGCCGTTGCTGGTCGAGCTGCAAGCGCTGGTCGACGCGGTGCAAGGCGGCTATCCGCGCCGCGTCGCGGTCGGCCTCGATGCGCAGCGGCTCGCGATGCACCTCGCGGTGCTGCACCGCCACTGCGGTATTTCGCTCGCCGACCAGGACGTGTTCGCCAACGTGGTGGGTGGCGTGCGCATCGGGGAAACGGGTTCCGATCTCGCGCTGATCCTCGCGGTGCTGTCGAGTTTCCGCAGCCGCGTTCTACCGCGCGACCTGATCGTGTTCGGCGAGATCGGTCTGACCGGCGAGGTGAGGGGCGTGGCGAACGGTCAGGAACGGCTGCGTGAAGCGATGAAGCACGGGTTTCGTCGCGCGATCGTGCCGCGAGGTAATCGACCGAAGCCCGCGCTCGCCGACATGGATGTGCGCGCGGTATCGACGCTGAACGAGGCGATCGACGTCTTGAACGAAGGCTGAAGCGCCGCGAGTCTCACACGGTGCCGGCAGCGGCCGAGAAACTTTTGCCGAGAGCATTCGCCGAGCGCCGTCGCTGAGAACCTCCGCCGGGCGCTGCCGTCGCGAGCTTCCGCTACATCCGCGTCACAAGCCCTCACACCCGGCGTCCGACGACGGGTGAACAATGCCGGCATTGGTGTCGTGAGCCTTGGGTCGGGCTCGAAGGAGGCAACCATGTCCGGCTTCGCCGTGAAAGACATCGTCGCGTTCGTCGTCAGCTGCATCATCAAGCTGCTGGGCTGACGGTCACCGCCGATTCACCAACCGGGTAAACGATCGAGGCGGGGCTTCGCAGCGTCGCCCCGCCGTGTTCACGCGAGTTTTTTGTAGCGGATCCGCTTCGGTTCCGCGGCGTCGGCGCCGTTGCGCCGCTTGTGGTCTTCTTCGTAGTCGCTGAAGTTGCCGGCGAACCACTCGACGTGGCTGTCGCCTTCGAAGGCGAGCATGTGTGTCGCGATTCGATCGAGGAACCAGCGATCGTGCGAGATGACCAGGATCGTGCCCGGGAAATTCAGCAGCGCTTCTTCGAGCGCGCGGAGCGTTTCGACGTCGAGATCGTTCGTCGGTTCGTCGAGCAGCAGCACGTTCGCGCCCTGCCGCAACAGTTTCGCCAAATGCACGCGGTTGCGTTCGCCGCCCGATAGGTCGCCGACCTTCTTCTGCTGATCCTGGCCGCGGAAATTGAAGCGCCCGACGTACGCGCGCGACGGAATTTCGTACTGGCCGATACGCATGATGTCCTGGCTGTGCGAGATTTCCTGCCAAACGTTCTTCTTGTCGTCGAGCTCGTCGCGACTCTGGTCGACGTACGCGATTTGCACGGTGTCGCCGAGTTCGAGCGTGCCGCGGTCCGGCTTCTCGCGGCCGGTGATCATGCGGAACAGCGTGGTTTTGCCGGCGCCGTTCGGGCCGATGATGCCGACGATGGCGCCGCGCGGAATGCTGCACGAGAGGTTGTCGATCAAGAGCCGATCGCCGTACGACTTCGATACGCCGTCGAGGTCGATGACCTTCTCGCCGAGCCGCGGTCCCGGCGGGATGTAGAGTTCCGACGTTTCGTTGCGCGTCTGCACCTCTTTCGACATCAGTTCCTCGAAGCGCGCGAGGCGGGCCTTGCTCTTCGCCTGACGGCCCTTCGGGTTCGACCGCACCCACTCGAGTTCGGCCTTGATCGCGCGTTGGCGCGCCTGTTCTTGCTGCGCTTCGGATTCCAGGCGCTTGTCCTTCGCATCGAGCCATGCGCTGTAGTTGCCTTCGAACGGAATGCCGCGGCCGCGGTCGAGCTCGAGAATCCAGCCGGCGACGTTGTCGAGGAAGTAGCGATCGTGGGTGACCGCGACGACGGTGCCGGGATAGTCGCCGAGGAAACGTTCGAGCCACGCGACGCTTTCCGCATCGAGATGGTTGGTCGGTTCGTCGAGCAGCAACATGTCCGGGCGCGACAGCAGCAGTTTGCACAGCGCCACACGGCGCTTCTCGCCGCCGGAGAGGTTCGCAACGGCGGCGTCCCACGGCGGCAGGCGCAACGCGTCGGCGGCGATGTCGAGCGTGCGATCGAGTTCCCAGCCGTTCGCCGCGTCGATTTTCGACTGCAAATCGCCTTGTTTCTCGAGCAGCGCGTTCATTTCGTCGTCGGTCATCGGCTCGGCGAATTTGTTGGAGATCGCGTCGTATTCGGTCAGCAGTGCTTTCAGTTCGGCGACGCCGTCTTCGACGTTGCCGCGCACGTCTTTCGTTTCGTCGAGCTGCGGTTCCTGCGGCAAAAAGCCGACCTTGATGCCCTTCTGGGGGCGGGCTTCGCCGTCGATCGCAGTATCGATACCGGCCATGATGCGCAGCAGCGTCGATTTGCCGGAGCCGTTCAGGCCGAGCACGCCGATCTTCGCGCCCGGGAAAAAAGACAACGAGATGTTCTCGAGGATCTTGCGCCCGCCGGGGACGACCTTCGAGACGCGGTTCATGGTGTAGACGTACTGCGCCATCGTTTTCGTTCGGGAATCTTGGGGGCGAGCATTGTAGTGCGAATGTTATGCAAGGTGGTGATGACGGCCTTTCAAGTGCTTGGCCGTTTGGGCATCGGCTACAATGCGCGGCCTCATTCAGCCGTCCGGAAATCGTCCACATGTTTGATCCGTCCATGAAAATCGCGGGATTCGACGATGAGCTGTGGCGCGCGATCGCCGACGAAGAGCGCCGCCAGGAAGACCACATCGAACTGATCGCGTCGGAGAACTACGCGAGTCCGCGCGTATTGCAGGCGCAAGGAACGGTGCTGACGAACAAATACGCCGAGGGCTATCCGGCGAAGCGCTACTACGGCGGCTGCGAATACGTCGATCAGGTCGAAGTGCTCGCGATCGAACGCGCGAAGAAGCTCTTCGGCGCGGCGTTCGCGAACGTGCAGCCGCATTCGGGTTCGCAGGCGAACGCAGCGGCCTATCTCGCGCTCGTGTCGCCCGGCGACGTCGTGCTCGGCATGAGCCTCGCCGACGGCGGCCACCTGACGCACGGTGCGCCGGTGAATTTCTCCGGCAAGTTGTACAAGGCCGTGCAATACGGACTCGATCCGGCGACCGGCGAAGTCGATTACGACAAGGTGCAAGCGCTCGCGCACGAACATCGGCCGAAGCTGCTGGTGGCCGGCTTCTCGGCGTATTCGCGCAGGATGGATTGGGCGCGGTTCCGCGCCATTGCGGATTCGGTGGGCGCGTACTTCCTCGTCGACATGGCGCACGTCGCGGGTCTCGTCGCGGCGGGCCTGTACCCGAACCCGGTGCCGTACGCCGATGTGGTCACGTCGACCACGCACAAGACGCTGCGCGGGCCGCGCGGCGGTTTGATCCTCGCGCGCGAAAACGCCGACATCGAAAAGAAACTCAATTCGGCGCTGTTCCCCGGCACGCAGGGTGGCCCGTTGATGCACGTGATCGCCGCGAAGGCCGTGTGCTTCCTCGAAGCCATGGAACCCGCATTCGTCGGTTATCAGAAGCAAGTGATCGCGAACGCGCGCGTGATGGCGACGGAGTTCCAGACCCGCGGCTACAAGATCGTGTCGAACGGCACCGACAACCACCTCTTCTTGCTCGATCTGATCGACAGGAAGATCACCGGCAAGGATGCCGATGCGGCGCTCGGTCGCGCGCACATCACCGTCAACAAGAATGCGGTGCCGAACGATCCGCGCTCGCCGTTCGTGACGAGCGGGCTGCGCATCGGTACGCCGGCCGTGACGACGCGCGGCTTCAAGGAAGCCGAGTGCAAGACGTTGACGCATTGGATGTGCGATGTGCTCGACGACTTGAAGAACGACAACATGATCGGCTCGGTGCGGCACAAGGCGCTCGAACTCTGCCGCCGCTTCCCGGTCTACGCTGCGGCGAACTGAAGGCGCGCGATGCACTGTCCGTTCTGCGGCGCCGACGACACGAAAGTGATCGACTCGCGCTTGGTTGCAGACGGCGATCAAGTACGGCGGCGGCGCGAATGCCAGACCTGCGGCGAGCGCTTCACGACGTTCGAGACGGCTGAGCTGGTGATGCCGCGGATCGTCAAACGCGACGGCATCCGCGAACCGTTCAACGAAGAGAAGCTGCGTTCCGGCTTGCTGCGCGCATTGGAAAAACGCCCGGTCAGCACCGAAGAAATCGAAGCCGGCATCGCGCGCGTGATGCATCGGCTGCGGTCGTCCGGCGAGCGCGAGTTGCCCTCGCGCATGGTCGGCGAAGAAGTGATGCGCGAGCTGCGGCAGATGGACGGCGTCGCGTACGTGCGCTTCGCGTCGGTGTATCGCGACTTTCAGGACGTCAGCGAATTCCAGGAGGAGATCCGCCGGCTCAAGAACCGGCGCGACGACGACGTGGCGCCGCGCGTCAAATCGAAGGGCGACTGAACGCCGTCGTTGGACGGGTACCAGTCAATTGTCAGTCACAAAAAAGTGCCACCGTGACCGAATCCGATTCCCTGTTTCTCGATGCCGCCGTCGAGCTGGCGCGCAACGGGCTCTACTCGACACCGCCGAACCCCCGCGTCGGTTGCCTGATCGTGCGCGACGGCGAAGTCATCGGCCGCGGCTGGCATCGCCGCGCCGGCGCTGCGCACGCCGAGGCGATCGCGCTCGCGGACGTGCGAGCGCGCGGCAACGAACGGTTGCTCGCAGGGGCGCCGTGTTTCGTCTCGCTCGAGCCGTGCGCGCACCACGGCCGCACGCCGCCGTGCGCCGACGCGTTGATCGCGGCGCGTGTCGGTCGGGTCCTGATTGCGGCCGATGATCCCTATCCGACGGTCGCGGGCCGCGGCATCGAACGGATGCGCGCGGCCGGCATTCGAGTCGAGGTACATCCGCGCGCGGATGCGATCGAACTGAACCGCGGCTTCATTCGATTGTTCACCGAAGGCCGACCGTGGGTGCGCGTGAAAGTCGCGGCGTCGCTCGACGGCCGAACGGCGATGGCGTCGGGCGAGAGTCGTTGGATCACTTCCGACGCAGCGCGCGTCGACGTGCAGGCGTGGCGCGCGCAGAGCGGCGCGATCGTTACGGGCATCGGCACCGTGCTCGCGGACGATCCGTTGTTGACGGTGCGCGGCGACGCGTTCGCGGTCGACGGCATCGTGCGGCAGCCGTTGCGTGTCGTGGTCGATCGTAGCCTACGAACGCCGCCGACCGCGCAGTTGTTGCGCGCGGACGGCAACACGTTGATCGCAACGACGTCGCCGGTCGGCTCCGACTCGGGTCGCGCATTGACTGCCGCGGGTGCCGAACTCTTCGAGCGATCCGGCCCGAGCGACGATCTCGACGACGTCTTCGCCGAGCTCGGACGCCGCGGCGTGAGCGAGGTGTTGGTCGAAGCCGGGCCGCGACTCACCGGATCGGTATTGCGGTCGGATCGTTGGGACGAGGCGATCGTCTACCTCGCGCCGAAGTTACTCGGCCGCGACGCGCGCCCCTTTGCGGACCTGGCTATCGAGCGTTTGGCCGATGCGGTGCGCGGCAGCGTCGTCGACGTGACCCGATGCGGCGACGACGTGCGCGTGCGCATTTTGCGCATTGGGCAGTAACCCTTAGACTTGTCGGCATGCTCGAGGGGATGTGTTGTCTGGAGAATTTGCGATGACCGAAGTGAAGACGATCGAGGGCGGTTTCGGCGGCAACGGCCGCAAGTTCGCGATCGTGGCGGGCCGCTTCAACGGCTACATCGTCGACAGCCTCGTCGCCGGCGCGATCGACACGCTGGTTCGACACGGCGTCGACGCGAAGAACATCACGCTGATCAAAGTGCCCGGCGCATTCGAATTGCCGCTCGCGGTGAAGCGAGCGGGCGAAGGCAAGGGCGGTTACGATGCGATCATCGCGCTCGGCGCGGTGATTCGCGGCGCGACGCCGCACTTCGATTATGTCGCGGGCAACTGCGCGGCGGGGCTCGCACGCGTCAGTCTGGAACTTTCGATACCCGTCGCGTTCGGCGTACTGACGACCGACTCGATCGAGCAAGCGATCGAACGTGCCGGCACGAAGGCCGGCAACAAAGGCAACGACGCCGCGATGACGGCGCTCGAAATGGTCAACATGCTCGACAAACTGGCTTGAACCGATACGTCCATGTCCGAAACGCGCTTCGATCCTTGGGCACGCCGCCGCGCACGCCGATTGGTGTTGCAGGCGCTGTACCAATGGCAGATGTCGGGCGCGGATGAGGCGGAGATCGAGCGCCAGTTCCGCGAAGATCCGAATTTCGAACGTGTCGATGCGCAGTTCTTCCACGAACTGCTGCGCGGCGTGATCGAGTGTTGCAGCGCGCTCGACGCGCAACTCGCGCCGTTGCTGGACCGCAAGGTGCTCGAGCTCGACCGAGTGGAACTCGCGTTGCTGCGCATGGGCGTGTACGAGTTGCGCTATCGCCACGACGTGCCGTTCAAGGTAGCCATCGACGAAGCGGTGGGCCTGGCGCGCGTATTCGGTGCCGAAGAGAGTCACCGTTACGTCAACGGCGTGCTCGACGCAGTCGCGCGGTCCGAACGGGCGCGCGAAGTCGCGGCCGATGGATGAATTCGAACTCATCGACCGACTCGTAGCGATCCTCGGTGACGATGCGCGCGGTCCGCATGTGGTGCTGGGTCCCGGCGACGATGCAGCGCTGATCGAAAATCCCGCGAATTGCCTGGCGGTTGCGTCGATCGACACGCTGGTCGCGGGCGTGCATTTCCCGCCGACGGCGCCCGCCGATCTGATCGGCATCCGCGCGCTCGGCGTCAGCATTTCGGATCTCGCCGCGATGGGTGCGGAACCGGGCTACGTGATGATCGCGCTGACGCTGCCGGACGACTCGGCGCAATGGGTCGAAGCGTTCGCGCGCGGCGTCGCGGAAGCTGCGCATCGATATGGAGTGAAGGTCGTCGGCGGCAACATCGCCCGCGGCCCCCTCAACGTGACTGTCAGTGTCCATGGTTGGATCGAGCGCGACGCGGCGCTCACGCGGGCCGGCGCGCGTGCCGGCGACTTGGTGTGCGTCAGCGGCAAGCTCGGCGGCGCCGCGTCGGCTTTGAATCGGCCCGACTTGGCGACGCCGCCACCGCTCGCGGCGCTGTCGTCGCTCGCCGAGAGCGATCCGCGCCATTCACTGCGACGTTACTACCTGCCGGAGCCGCGCATCGCGCTCGGCCGCGCGCTGCGCGGTCTAGCGTCGGCGGCGATCGACATATCGGACGGATTGGTGGCCGATCTCGGTCACCTGTGCGACGCCAGCGGCGTCGGTGCGCGTATCGACCTCGACGCGGTGCCGGCCGCTGACGGTTGCACCAAGGCGCTCGCGGCGACGGGCGGCGACGATTACGAGTTGTGCTTCACGATTGCTGCGCGTGATCGCCGTCGGCTCGATGCGCTGCCGAGCGCCGTCGTTGTGGTTGGTGAAATGCGTGCCGGTACCGGCGTGGAGATCGTCGAGTCGGGACGCGTGGTGACGCTGCCGAGCGGAGGGTTCCGACATTTCCGCTGATCCGAAGGGTCGGATCGTCGCGCGCGATCTGCGCAATCCGTTCGTGTGGCTCGCGACCGGTTGCGGCAGCGGTCTCGCGCCGGTCGCGCCCGGCACCGTCGGCAGCGCGTTGGCGTTGCCCATTTGGTGGCTCGCGTTCGCGGATCTAGACCCGTGGGTACAACTCGCGCTGTTCGCCGCGATTGCCGTCGCGTCGGCATGGATCGTCGATCGCGCCTGCCGTGCGGCCGGTGTCGGCGACGCTTCGGCCATCGTGCTCGACGAGTTCGTCGGACAATGGATCGCATTGATCGGCGCACCGAAGTCGTTGGTACCGGTGCTCGTCGCGTTCGGCTTGTTTCGCGCGTTCGACATCGCGAAGCCGTGGCCGGTGTCATGGGCCGATCGAAGGGTGCGCGGGGGTCTCGGTGTCGTCCTCGACGATGTCATCGCCGGAGTTCTCGCGGCGGTTGTGCTGCACCTCTCAGTCGGGTTGTTGCATTCACGGGTCTGAACGACCTCGGTCGTATGATGGCTTCGATTTGCGGAGGCTCGTCATGAAAGGAATCGCCGGCACAGGTCTCGACGCCAAGCGACGTTTCGCCCGACGACGTTCCATTGAGAAGCCTTCCAGAGCGGGTAGGACGGCCATCTGGTTGGTCGCGTTGTTGACGTGGTCATACGGTGCGTTCGCGAACGCGCCGGTCGAAGCGGTCGGACTCTTCAAAGATCGCGCCATGATCCGCGTGTTGGGAAAGGAACACTATCTCGTCGTCGGGCAGACGTCGCCGGAAGGTGCAACGTTGGTCGAGTCCGACGCACAGCACGCGGTCGTGCGTTACAAGGACGAGACGTATCGGCTGACGTTGACGGACCGCGTCGGGGGAACGTTCGTGCCGCCGAATCAAACGACGATTTCGATTGCGCCGGACAACATCGGGCAGTATCGAATCCAAGGCACGATCAACGGTTTCTCGACCGACTTCCTCGTCGACACCGGGGCGTCGCTCGTCGCGATCAGCGAGCGCGAAGCGAAGCAGATGGGCATCGAATACGCGAAGTCGCCGGAGCGGGCACCGGTCGTGACGGCGCAGGGGCAAGCGAACTCGTACATCGTCGACCTCGAAACGCTGACCGTCGGCGGAATCCAAACGCACCACGTGCGCGCCGCGGTAATCCCCGGCGACTATCCGCTCGAAGTGTTGCTCGGCATGTCGTTTCTCAACAAAGTCAAAATGGAACAGACCGCCGGCGTGATGGTGTTGAAGCAGGTGTATTGATCGTCTCGGGTCGTGACGATCGCCGCGAATATCGCGACTGATCGATTCGGTGCGCGGCGCAGGATGCCGCAAGTGCGTCTCTCTCCATCCTACTGTTTGCCGTCGCATGCCGGTGCGGTAGGGGCCAAAGGCGTATCACCGAGTCCGTTCCACGATCCGTCCGGCGAGTGCGTACAGCGTCCCGCCGGAGATCCCCGCTCGACGCAATGCCTTGCACGCGTTGGCGTGCAGCGCATCGGCACGGTCCCGAGCCGCGTCGATCCCCAACAACCCCGGAAAAGTGTTCTTCCCGATGGCCGCGTCGGCGCCGGCGCGTTTGCCGATGTGCTCCGTCGTCTGCGTGACGTCGAGCAGATCGTCGACGATCTGGAACGCGAGGCCGATTGCGTCGCCGAAATCTCGCAACGCGTCGCGCAGGGGTGCGTCGGCGCGGGCCGCGATCGCGCCGAGTTCGACCGAAGCGGTCAACAGCGCCCCGGTCTTACCGCGGTGCAGACGCTCGAGGCCGTCGAGCGACAGCACCGCGCCCGTTGCGTCCATGTCGAGCGCCTGCCCGCCGACCATGCCGCGCCATCCGGCGGCGCGCGCGAGCACGCGAACCATCTCGAGCCGCGAAACGTGCGGCAGCGTTGCATCGTCAGCGAGCACGTCGAACGCCAGTGCTTGCAGCGCGTCGGCGGCGAGAATCGCGATCGCTTCGCCGAAAACGACATGGACGGTCGGGCGGCCGCGCCGCAAATCGTCGTCGTCCATCGCCGGCAAGTCGTCGTGCACCAACGAATACGCGTGGATGAGTTCGACCGCGCACGCCGGCGTCAGCGCCGACGCCGCATCCGCGCCGAGGCTGGTCGCGGTCGCGCACACGAGCAACGGGCGGATGCGTTTGCCGCCGCCGAGCGTCGCGTAGCGCATCGCATCGACGAGCTTCGCGGAGTGTTCGCTGTGGTGCGGTAGGCGTTCGGCGAGCGCCGTTTCGATCCGTTCGACGAAACCGTCGAGCGGACTTCCGTCATTCGTCATCGTCGGCGTCGAACTCGTCGGGATCGATGTCTTCGAGCGAGAGCTCTCCGCCGGATTCGGTCAAAGCACGAACGCGCAGCTCGGCGTCTTTCAGCGCGCGCTGACAATTGCGCGTCAGTGCGACGCCGCGTTCGAACGCGCGCAGCGATTCTTCGAGCGACAGTTCGCCCGTTTCCATGCGTTCGACCAGCGCTTCGAGCTCTTCGAGTGCAGCTTCGAAATCGATCGTCTGTTCGTCGGTCATGCCGCGACGTTAACCGTGGCGCTTGGCCGGGGTCAACGCGGCGGCGCCCGGTGCATCTCGAACTACACTTTCGGTTGGTGTTCCACCTGAATGCCGCGTTGAAGCGGCGCGCACATACGCGATGCGACTGACGACGTTGATTCTGTTGATTGCGGCGGCCGGCGGTACGGCGGCGCCGGCGCGCGTCCCCGCCGAGCCGATGCCGTGTGCGGCGCCGGCTGTCGATGCGCGAGCCGCGGAACGCGCTGCGGCGCGCAACGCGGCGGTCGAGAAAGTAGCGCTGTTGGTCCGCCAAACGGAACGCGATTCGGTCGCGCTCGCGAGCGCGCTGTCCAAGGAGATCGCGGCCGGTGTGATCGAAATCGAAACAAACGGCCGCACGATCGTCCTACGGGTGAAGGATCGGGGCAGTTTCGAATCGGGTTCCGCGTCGTTGACGAGCGACTTCAAGCCGGTCGTCAAGATCATCCGCGGTGCACTGAAGAACACGTCCGGCACGATTCGCGTCGAAGGACACACCGACGACGTGCCGACGCGCAGTTCGCAGTTCGGCTCGAATCTGGCGCTCTCGAGCGCGCGTGCCGTCGCGGTCGCGCAAGCGCTGTTCCAAGACGGTTCGATCGAGGAATCGCGCTTCACGGCGATCGGCTATGCGGCGACCCGGCCGTTGGTTCCCAACGACTCTTCGGAGGCGCGCGCACGAAACCGTCGCGTCGAGATCGTGATCGAGCAGGGCCTCGACGCCGAGGTCAAAAGCGACCTCGATGCGATTCGCCGAAACGACTCCGAAGGGTTTCAGCGCGTGCGGATCGACTTGATGCGACGCTTCGGCGTCAGCGTCGGCGACACCTGACGCGGTTACTGCACCGGGCGGGGCTTGCGCGGCAGGCGCAGCGGCAGCGGTGGCAGAGGTCGTTGACGCGCGCGCCGGTCCCGATTGGCGCGATCCTGACTGATGAGCCGGCTCTCTGAACGATCAATCACTTCCGTGTAATTCTTCGTATGTGACAGGAGTTGCGTACTATATCTGATTGAATCGGATGGGGAAGAGGAATTCGCCATCTAACGCTGCGCGGGTCGATCCGTTTCCGTAAGCTGGCGCCTCCCCAATTTTCGACCGGAGGCATCATGCGGGTGGTGATCGGATTGTTCGCGACGGCGTTGGCGATGTCGGCAGCGGCCGATCAAAACGGCATCGACTATCGCAAGCACACCATGGACGCCGTCGGCGGACACATGCAGGCGCTGGTCGAAATCTCGAAAGGCCAAGTCGACCACAAAGACCACATTCCGGTTCACACCGCGAGCCTCGCGGCGCTGTCGAACATTGCGCCCGATGTCTTCGGCGCGGACACGAAGGACGGCGACACCGATGCGTTGCCGAAGATCTGGTCCGAACCGGACCTGTTCAAGCAAAAACTCGCCGACTTCAAAAAAGCCGCGAACGACATCGACGGCATCGTGAAGAGCGGCGACATGCAGAGCTTCGGCACGGCGCTCGGCGCGCTCGGTAAGTCGTGCAAGAGCTGCCACGACGAGTTCAAGAAGAAGGACTGATCGCGCCGATTACGCCCAGCGCGCGGTGATCCACACGATCGCGACCGCCGCGACGGCAGTCACGGCGGCGCGCAACCAATGTTGTCGAGGGGCGGTGCTCGCCGTGGCCGGCCCCATCGACCACGCAATGGGGTCGCGCCGCCAGCGGTACCACGCGACCGCTGCGACATGGATCGCCACCAGCGCCCAGATGACCACGTACACGCGTGTGTGAAACGCGTTGGCGAAGTCCACACCCGCTGCGCCGACGCGCCGCGCATACGGACCGTCGGCCGCGATGTCGTCGCTCGCGAAGAGCCCGCTCGCCGCCTGTATCGTGACGAAGGCGAGCAATGCGATCGACATGGCCGCACCGGCCGCAGTGTGCGGAGCGTCCCTTGCGCCGGCGCGGCCGCGTAGCTGCCGCCAGATGGCGGCGGCCGACGTTCGGTACCGACGAAACCGCAAGGCGGGATCGCCCCAACAGGCCCAGCCGAGCCGGAATAGCAACAGCCCGATGACGCAGACGCCACTGCGCACGTGCCAGTCCATCAAGTCGATGTCGCCGACGAATCCGGTGTAACTCGACACGCCTATCGCTACGACAAACAGCCAATGCCATAGCCGATGCGCCCAGCCCCAGTGCGGTGGGAGCGGCGTACTCACGTAGGAAAAAGAGACGAGCCGAAGTCAGGCGGTACCGCAGCGCTTGCGCGCCTTTGCGCGGTCGTCTGCGAGATGCCACGCGCCGGTCGCCGGGTCGATCGCGATTTCGCCTTCGGCTTCGAGCGTGCTGAAGGCGCCACGCACGGTCCACGTACCCATGGGTTCGCCGATCTCGCGCAGCCGCGAATTGACGGCGCCGGTGGTTACCCCGTTGGAACCCGCAGCGACGAGTTCTTTGAACACGCGCAATACGAGATCGTTGCGGCGGCGGTCGGTGGTCATACGGAAAGCCTGGCAAAAAAACGCAGGTGTTGTACCAGAAAGGCCCGGCCCGGCCAAGGTTGCATGCGCAGTTGCGGGTCGGCGGAGGTCGTGCGCCCGCTTCATCGCCGTGCGCTCATTCGCGCCATGGTCGATGCTGGACGTAGCTGTCGAGATGCTTGTCGAGTTCCTCGCGAATGCGCTTGTCGTTGGCGGTGATCGCGGCGATGGCCTCGCGCTGTGTCGCGACAGCGTTGTCGAAGTCGCCGGTCTCCGCGTAGGCCGCCGCGAGCGTGTCGAGCGTCGTAGCCGATCGCGACAACTCGATCGCGCGACGCGCTTCGACGACCGCGGTCGCGCCGTCGCGCAAGCGCGCGTACCGGCTCGTCGCGAGCAGCCACGCGACGCCGTTGCGTCCCTGCGGATGGTCTTGTGCGGCGGCCGCGCGCAGCCAGCGGAGTGCAGCTTCAGTCTTCGCTTCGCTGGTCGGCGGCTGCAGGTCGAGGTCGGCGAGCAGCAGCTGTGCCTTCGCGTCGCCGCCGTTGGCGCCGTCCGTGTACAGCGCGCGCGCGCGTTTGGCGTCTTTGCCGACGCCGAGTCCGAATTGATACAGGTTGCCGAGCCCGGCGTAGGCGGCCGGATACTTGGCGTCGACCGCCCGCTCGAACCATTCCTTGGCGCTGGCGTAGTGCTTGTCGGCGACCTCGAGATATCCGAGCGCGACTTGTCCGGCCGGCGCTCCGCCTTTCGCGGCCTGACGGAAGTACTCGGTCGCGCGGACTCGATCCGGGGCGCCGGCCTCGTTGCCGAGGTAGATGTAGCCGAGTCCGACGAGCGCGTCGGTCGAACCGGCTTGGGCGGCGCGACGATAGAGTTCGAGCGACCGCTGTATGTCCGGTGGGTCTGCGTAGGGCGCGCGATAGCTGCGCGCGAGTTGTACGAGGGCTTCGGTGTGTCCCGCATTCGCCGATTCCTGCAGCCAATAGCGCGCCTTCGGCACGTCGGCCTTCGTGCCGGTACCGGTCAATAACGCATACCCGACATACAACCGCGCAGAGTCGTTGCCGCCGCGCGCTGCCTTCTGTAGCAAGTCGAACGCGCGTGCAAGGTCCTTGTCGACGCCGATTCCGTCGGCATACATGCGGCCGAGTTCGGTCATCACCGAGGGATTGTCGGGATCGAGTTCGAGCGCACGGGAATAGTCCTGCGCGGCGGAGACGTACAAACGATCTAACAGAAACGCAAAGCCGCGGATGTAGTACGCGCGGGCGCGCTGCGGACCGCTCAGGCGCTCGTCGATCACGACCGGATCGAGGTAACTGCGAGCGAGGCTGTAGCGTTTCGCATCGAGCTGTTCGAGCGCACGCGCGACCGACTCGGCGGGATCCAATGCGAATGCCGCCTGCGCGAGCGCGAGCAATGCGACGAGCGACGAACGGGTGAGCCAAGCGATCAAGGGTGCGGCGTATTCGCGACGTTCGTAGCGCGATACATTACCAGCCGATTGCGATGGATTTCCGCGTGACCGATTTTCGAGCGGCCGCTTTTCGAGAGAAGGTGTCATTTGCGCTCGTGCGAATGGCGGCGGCATGCGTTGCGTTCGGCGTCTGCGCGAGCATCGCAGCCGAGGAACTCCATATCGAACCGGGGCTCTGGGAGGTGACCTACAGCTATTCGCTGCAAGGCGAACCGCCGGCGCCCGTGCTCGCGCAATTGTCGGCGGAGAAACGCGAAGAAATCGAGAGGGCGTGGGCCGCTCGCGTCGGTCGCACGAAGACAAACACGTCGAAGAGCTGCGTGACGCAGGAGCAGATCGCAAACGGTACCGCATTCGAGAACGACGTCCATGGACCGGTGCCGGGATGCGAGCGCAGCTACGGGACCCAAACTGCGTCGCGCTGGACGATGGTCGAACACTGCAACAACTCGGCCGGTGTGTCGGAACGCAACATGCAAATCA
>DASRZO010000372.1:0-32876 GCA_035686405.1 Pseudomonadales bacterium
GCGGCGTCATGCCGGCGTGGATGTAGAGGGCGTCGACGTAGAGGGCGGGCCGTCGGCCTGTGGGTCGAGCCCGGCCGGCGCTTCGTATTGCCACAATCCACTCGCCGCGAGACCGGCCGCGAAGATCACGAGCGACATCGCGACGCCTGGGAGTAATGCAGTCAGCGGATCGAACCCCGCGATCAAATTTCCGAGCAGCAGCGAACTCAGCGGCGCCGAGATCATGAAGCTGACGAGCAGCACCGACAGGATCTGAGCACGATGCTCGCCGCCGGCGAGTTCCTGCACGGTCGTGCGCACCAGCGTCGTCGTGACGCCCATGTTGACGCCCCACGCGAACATTGCGGTGTAGAAGAGCCACAGCGCCGGCCGCGTCCACAGTACGCCCAAGATCACGACGCGCGTCAGCTGCATCAATAGGAACAAGCGCCCCGGCCGCAGCAGCGGCATGAATCGCAGCATCACGACGTTCGATCCGATGCTGCCGGTGGTGAAGACCATCATCACCGTCGCGAAAAACGTCGCGTCGCCGCGGTAGACCTCCTTCACGATGAACGGAATCGCGACGACGTAGGCGCCGGCGTTGACGAGTGACGATAGGAAGTTCAATCCGATGATGTTGCGAATCAACGGCCGCTGCCACGTGGCCTTCACGCCCGCCAACAGATCGGGCCGGCCGCGCGCCGGCGCCGGCGGCAGCGGCGGCAGGCGCCGCGCGGCATCTGCGCCGATCGCGAAACACGCGGCCTGCAGGATGAGTACCGTCACGAGGCCGAAACGATCGAGCTGGCCGCCGAGCCACACGCCGCTCAAGCCCGCGATCGACGTCACGATGGTCATGAGGGTCACGGTACGTTGAATGTCGGTGCGGGTGACACGGCTCAGGATCGATTGCCGCGCCGGATCGCTCGCGGCTTGGAGGCCGGACACCGCGATGCCGAATAGAACGACCGCCCAGAACGACAACAACCCGCCGCCGACGATCGCGGCGACGACGAGCGACGGCACCGCGATCGCGAGGTGCATACCGATCAACAGGCGGCGGCCGTCGGAACGATCGGCGAGCACGCCGCCGATCAACAGGATCACGAGGCCCGGCATTTCGATCATCGCGCGACCGAAGCCGACGCGGTCCGCCGGGATCTGCAAAACGCCGACCAACATCCACGTGATCAAAAAGCCCTGCAGGCTCATCGCCGCCATCCAGAGGCTCGAGCTCGTCAGATACCACGGAAAGGCCGAGCGCGGGATCGCGGTGGCGGTGACGGAAGACATCGGTCGTCGCGCGTTGTGAAACCGGGATCATACCGATAGTCTTCTTCGCCCGTCGCACACTCACGAGGCGAACGTCGATGCGCATCGGTGTCACGATCGCGTTCAATCATCTGACGCATCCGAGCTATATCGCGCAGGCCGCGCGCTTCATCGAAGAAGCGGGCTTTCATTCCATCTGGGTGCCCGAACACGTGTTGTTCTTTCCGGAGTACGCGTCGAAGTATCCGTACGCCGACGACGGTCGCGTGCCGGGCAATCCGCAGGGCGTGCTCGATCCCTTCACTGCGCTCACGTTCGTCGCGGCGCACACGACTCGGCTGCGGCTCGGCACCGGCATCTGCCTCGTACCCCAGCGACAGCCCGTGTACACGGCCAAGATGGTCGCCGACCTCGACTACCTGTCGGGCGGACGGGTCGACTTCGGCGTCGGCATCGGCTGGCTCGCGGAAGAGTTCGTCGCGCTCGGCATGGACTTTCGCGTACGCGCGCGACGCTGTGCCGAGTACATCGACGCGATGAAGGCGTTGTGGCGCGACGGTGTGACGTCGTTCAGCGGCGAAACGCTCGACATCCAGTCGTGCTACTTCAATCCGAAGCCGGTCCAGAAGCCGCATCCGCCGATCTTCTTCGGCGGCGAGAGCGATGCGGCGCTCAATCGCGTCGCGACTCGAGGCGACGGTTGGTACGGCTTCGATCTGGATCCGGCCGGCGTGCGCGAGCATCTCGCGAAGCTCGATCGCAAGCTCGCGGATGCGGGTCGATCGCGCAAGGACATTCAGGTGTTCGTCGCGCCGAACCGCCACCGCGTCGCGCCCGAAACGGTTGCCGCGTATCGCGAGGCCGGCGTCGACCAGCTGATCACGTCGTTGTTCGCGCGCGACATCGACGATCTGAAACGGCGCGCCGAACGCGTGTTGACCGCGACGGCGGCTTGAGCGGCGCCTTACTGCGGCGACGCGTTCGCAAGGACGTGCCGCCGCGGGATCGTCAGTGTCCAGACCGCAGGCCGGTAGGATCGTCAGGCGGACGAAATCCTGACGAGACCATTCGGCTGCGCGACTTTGTGAATCGTTGGCGCACAAACCCTTACAACCGTAACAACCGTGGCACATACAGGCTCCGCGACGGTGCGGAGAATCGCTTCGTGTTTCATTTTTCGGGAAGGCTGACGAACATGCTCGTGGGCCGCCGTGACGAACGAACGAAGACCTGGTTCCGCGCCGATCGTGTGTTCCATACGAACGGGAAGTGGTACTTCCACACGCGCGAAGGAATCGACGTAGGTCCGTACGAATCGCAGCTCGAGGCCGAGATCGAGGCCGGCATGCTGAAGGAGCTGATCAAGAACACGCGTATGCGCGGCGAGTCGCTGTCGGTCCTGCGCGACTTCATTCTCGAGTCGTTCACCCTCGGCCGGCCGCTGAACGTGATGGTCGCCGACAACGCCGAACACATCATCGTCAGTCCCCCGCCGAGCGAATAGGCCCGGCGCTCCCCGGCAAATCCAGCGAGATCGAAACCGCTCGGCCGTCGCTGCGCGATTGCCGGCACGATCGCATTGCCTCGTGAAAACTGGGGATTCGGGGCATAGAATGCGCCCTCGCTCGAAAACCGTACGTTGCAAATCCCATGGCGGAACCGGTTGAAGCCCCGTCCGGCGCATTCGATTTTGTCGCGATGGAACACTCGATCCTCGACTTCTGGCGTCGAGGCGATCTCTTTCGCAAATCGCTCGAGCACACGCGCGACAAAAAACCGTACATCTTCTACGACGGCCCGCCGTTCGCGACCGGGCTACCGCACCACGGTCACCTCGTCTCGTCGACGCTGAAGGACATCGTCCCGCGGTATTGGACGATGAAGGGCCGCTACGTGCTGCGACGCTTCGGCTGGGACTGCCACGGCCTGCCGATCGAGCACGAGATCGACAAACAACTCGGCGTATCGGCGCAAGACGTCGTCAGGCAGCTCGGCGTCGCCGGCTACAACGCCGAGTGCCGCAAAATCGTGCAGCGCTACGTCGCGCAATGGCGGCACACGATCACGCGGCTCGGCCGCTGGGTCGATTTCGACAACGACTACAAGACGATGGACGCCGATTACATGGAGTCCGTCTGGTGGGTCGTGAAGCAGCTGTGGGACAAAGAGCTCATCTATCAGGGCGTCAAGGTGATGCCGATCTCGACCGAGCTCGGCACGGTGCTGTCGAACTTCGAAGCGACGTCGAATTACCAAGACGTCCAAGATCCGGCGATTACGGTGCTCTTCAAGCTGACCGACGAAGACGCGTACCTGGCGGCGTGGACGACGACGCCGTGGACGCTGCCGTCGAACCTGGCGGTGTGCGTCGCCCCCGACATCACGTACGCGAAGGTGAACGATCGCACGCGCGGCATCGCGCTGTATCTCGCCGAAGCGCGGCTCGACGAGTACCGCAAGACGCACGACCTGGAAGTGATCTCGACGTGCACCGGTCGCGATCTGGTCGGCCGGTCGTACGAGCCGTTGTTCCCGTACTTCGCGAACCAACGCTCGCTCGGCGCATTCGTCGTGTTGATGGACGACTACGTGACGACGGAGTCCGGCACCGGCCTCGTGCATCAGGCGCCGGCGTTCGGCGAAGACGACTATCGCGTCGCGAAGGCGGCCGGCATGAAGGCGTTCGCGTGTCCCGTCACGTTGAACGGGATCTTCACCGACGAAGTGCCCGACTTCGCGCACCGCTACGTGAAGGAAGCCGACAAGGACATCATCAAGCGGCTGAAGGATTCGGGCGCTCTGTACGAACAAGGCGTGCTGCAGCACAGCTATCCCTTCTGCTATCGCTCGGACACGCCGTTGATCTATCGCGCGATCCCGTCTTGGTACGTGCGCGTCACCGACTTCATCCCGGACCTGCTCGCCGCGAACGAGCAGATCCGTTGGATTCCGGGTCACATCAAGCACGGTCGCTTCGGTAATTGGCTGAAGGGCGCGATCGACTGGTCGATCTCGCGCAACCGCATCTGGGGTACGCCGTTGCCGATCTGGGTGAACGACGTCACCGGCAGCAAGGTGTGCATCGGTTCGCGCGAGGAACTCGAGCGCTACACCGGCGCGCGCGTCGACGATCTCCACCGCGAGCACGTCGACCCGCTGACGTTCACGCTCGACGGCGAGCCCGGCACGTATCGGCGCATCGAGGAAGTGCTCGACTGTTGGTTCGAGTCCGGCTCGATGCCGTACGCGCAACTGCACTATCCGTTCGAGAACCAAGCCGTCTTCAACGCGGGCTTTCCGGCCGAGTTCATCGCAGAAGGGCTCGATCAGACGCGCGGTTGGTTCTACACGCTGACCGTGCTCGCGGCGGCGCTTTACAAGAAGCCGGCGTTCCGCAACGTCATCGTCAACGGCATGGTCGTCACCGAAGCCGGCGTGAAGATGTCGAAGCGGCTGCGGAACTACACGCCGCCGGACGAGCTGATGGAGAGCTACGGCGCCGACGCACTGCGGCTGTATCTGATCAATTCCGGATTGGTGCGCGGTGAGGAGCAGCGCTTCGCCGACAGCGGCGTAAAGGACATGACGCGGCGAACGCTGTTGCCTTGGTACAACGCGTTCCAGTTCTTGATGACCTACGCAACGATCGACGGCTGGTCGCCGGACAAGGGTCTGCACTACGGCAGCAATCTGCTGGACCAGTGGATCTTGTCGCGGCTGCAGACGGTGGAGCGCGACATCGGCACCGAGATGCGCAAATACCGGCTGTACAACGTCGTGCCGCGCTTGCTCGAGTTCATCGACGACGTGACGAACGGCTACATCCGGCTGAACCGCGACCGGTTCTGGGGCAAGGACATCACCGCAGACAAAATCGCGGCCTATAGCACCCTCTATACCGTCATTGAAGAACTGACGATGGTGATGGCGCCGTTCACGCCGTTCCTCGCGGAGCACCTCTATCAAGAGCTCGCGAAGCTGACGGGCCAGGCGCCGAAGCCGTCGTCGGTCCATCTGTGCGCGTATCCCGAGCCGGAAGAGTCGCTCATTCAGCCGAAGCTCGAAGAGGCGGTCGGTCGCCTGCAGCAGATCATCCTGCTCGGCAGACAGCGGCGCGAAGAGGTGAAGATCAACCTGCGCAAGCCGATGCGGCGGCTGACGATCGTGCACCGCGACGCAGATCTCTTGAACGAACTGCGCGCGCTCGAACCGTTCGTGCGCCGCGAATTGAACGTGAAGGACGTCGTCTACGATCAAGCGGAAGACCACTACATCCGTTTGTTCGCGAAACCGAACTTCCCGGTACTCGGCAAGCGCCTCGGCAAACGCATGAAGGAATTCGGCGCCAAGATCGCGCAGCTCGATCGCGAGCAGATCGATGCGTTGCAAGAAAGCGGCAGCGTCACCATCGACGGGGAGACGTTCGGTCCCGACGAGATCCAGGTCCTGCGCGAGCCGAAGGCGGGCACACACACGCTGTCCAACAGGTTCATCTCGATCGATCTCGACTGTGAGCTCGATGACGAGCTCATCGCGGAAGGCGTCGCGCGCGAAGCGGTGAATCGTATTCAGCGCACGCGAAAAGAGATGAACCTGAACGTCGCGGACCGCATCGCAGTCGTCTTCGACGGCGATGCAGTCGTGACCGCGGCGGTCGCACAGTTTCGCGAATACATCGCCGGCGAAGTGCTCGCGACTCGATTCGACGCCGGTGATCCGGGCGCGGCGGCGGTGTCGACGACGATCGACGGCAAGCCGTTTCGTTATCGCATCGACGTTGCGCGGTGAGCGGCGGCGCGGTGACGGATGGCTCGCGCGAAATTGGACGAGCGGGAAAACAAAAAGGCCGCTGTTGCGGCCTAAGTTTGCGCTGAAATCAGCGCGGGTCTCTCTAGCTCTCCCTCCTCCTAGCGGGGCGGATATCAGCATTAACGTTCAGGGGTTGTCAACCGTGGTGCGCCCGCGTGACCGATGACCGCTCGCATCTGCCGATGGCCGAGTCGCGGTTGCCGCGCGTGGGAACGTATCGGTGCACGGTTCCGGTCGGTCTCGATCGCGTCTACGAGAACGCGCTCGACTGGGAGCGGTTGCCGCACGTGCACGCCGACATCTTCGCGTCGATCGAATGCGAGGACGCGGGTCCTTGGGGATGGCGCGCATGGACCGTCGACCGGAATGGCCACACCCGGCGCATCGAGTTGCGGCTCGATCGCCTGCCCCGCCGGTGGATCGTGCGCGTACTCGACGGCGCCAACGTCGGCGCTGAGGTGTGGACGCGTGCGTTGCCGCTCGCCCGGCGCCGCACCGACATCGTCGTGGAATTTTTCCTTCCCGGCGTCGAACCGAAGGAGCATGCGCAGATTGGCGACGCCTGCGCGGCCCTGTGCCGGCGACTGTACGACCGCGATGTCGCGATGATGATCGAGCGCCAACGGCAGATCGATCGGCGTGTCGAGACGCAACGCGATGTCGCGGCGCTCGATCTCGGAGCCGTCGAAACGTTGCAGCTACCGCTGCGGGTGGAGTTCGACGGCCGCGCCTACTTCGTCGTGCGCGGCCCAGCCGGTCCGTTGGCGCATGTCGCGCGTTGCCCGCATCGACTCGGGCCGCTCGAGCCTGCGGTCGATGGCGTAGCGACCTGCCCGTGGCACGGCTATCGGTTCGAGATCACGACGGGGATTTGCCTGACGGGCGGCCCTTGTCGGTTGCCGCCTGCCCCGCGCGTCAGCGTTCGAGACGGTGTGGTCCGACTCGAACGCTGAACGGCGGGCAAAAAAAACGGCTGCTGAGGTAGAGGGGGAACCTGGATGCAGCCGTGAGTTGGGGGAGAGAGAACGAAACTGGCTAGTGGGTCGCTACCGACGGCAATTGCGATTCGTCGAACTGGACGGCCAACACTTCACCGTCGGACTTGGCGCGGCACGAGACCTTCATCTGCTTGACGGGGGTCGCGGCGGCTTCGGCCGTTACGCTGAAGTTGATGTCACGGTAGCGCGGCGACGTTTGGATCTTCTTGACCGAGTAGGACGCATCGGTCACGCCGAGACGCTCGTTGATCGATTTCTGACAGCCCTCGATCGAAGCGGTATAGGCGTCTTCGGCGCTCGCATGAACGCTCCCGAACGCGAGCACTGCGGCGGTGAGCGAGGAAAGGACGGCTTTCATGAAATCTCCGGAACGTGGGGTGGGTTGCGGAGCCATGTTACTTTAGGTAACACTCCGATCAAGCCCCAAGAACGCACCAGTGCGTCGCAGAAATGCGACGGAGACCGCAAATGTCGAGTATGGATTGGGACGATCTGAAGATTTTCACGGCGATCGCACATCACGGTTCGGTGCGCGCCGCGGCACGGCGGCTCGGCATTCATCACTCGACGGTCGCGCGCCGACTCGAGCATTTCGAGAAACAGATCGGCGCCGTGATGTTCAACCGCACGCCGGACGGCCTGAAGTTGTCGGCAGACGGACAGCTCGTACTGCTCCAAGCGGAACAAGTCGAAGGCCAAATCGACGACATCGAACGGGCCCTGGTCGGGCGCGATCAGCGGCTGCAAGGGCACGTCCGCCTCACGTTCCCGGAGCCGGTCGGTACCGGCTTCCTGATGCGCGACCTCGGACGTTTCGTCGAGGCGTACCCGGACATTTCGCTCGACTTCATCGGCTCGTACGAATCGCCGAGCCTCACGCGCGGCGAGGCCGACATCGCGGTCCGCGTCACCGACGCTCCGCCAGAGCATCTCGTTGGCCGACGGCTTGGCCGGTATGCGGTCGCGATCTACGGGAGTATCGAGTACCTCTCCGGCCATGACCCGCACGGCGAGCCGGCGTCGTGCAACTGGGTCGATTGGACGCTGGCGCGTTCGATCAGCGAGACCTTGCGGCTCGACACGTTCCCCGAGGTCGCGTCGCGCGCGCGCAGTCCGCACGCGCCGCTGCAAATGGCGGCGATCGAGGCGGGCGTCGGTATCGGTGTGCTGCCGTGCGCGCTCGGTGACGTGAATCCGGCATTGCAGCGCCTCAGTGAACCCGTTGTCGCGCAAGAGATCTGGCTGCTGACGCATCCGGATCTACGCAACGCCGCGCGCGTGCGCGCGGTGATGAACTGCATCGTCGAGTCGTTTCGCGGCAACGAAGATTTGTTGCTCGGCCGCACCCATTGGTCGTCCAATGTCGCCCGGACACTGATGCACGCCTAGTGCCCGACGCCGTGATCGACCGAAACAACCCGACCTCGCACAGCTACTTCTCGCAACGGCTGCGCCTGCACTACCTCGATTGGGGAAATGCCGGCGCGCCGAACCTGCTGCTGCTGCACGGAATGCACGACCACTGCCATTCATGGGACTGGGTCGCACAGCGGTTGCGCCACCGCTACCACATCGTCGCGCCGGATCTGCGGGGCCACGGCGATTCGCAATGGGCGAGCGCCGGAGCGTATTCGCACATGGGTTACGTCTACGACATCGCGCAGCTGGTGCGGCAGCTGAAGCTCGCGCCGGTGACGATCATCGCGCACTCGATGGGCGGCACCCTCGCGTGTTTGTACGCGGGGTTGTACCCGGACACGGTCGCGAAGCTGGTCGTCGTCGAAGGCGTCGGCCACTGGTGGCGATTCTTCGAACAGCCGCCCGCCGCCGAGCGATTGCGCGCTTGGATCGATGCGATGCGTCAGCTCGCAGGTCGCGTCCCGCGGCGCTATCCGACGCTCGAGGCTGCCCTCGAACGCATGCAGAAGACGAATCCGCATCTGTCGCCCGAACGCGCGCGCCACCTGACCGACCACGGCAGCCATCGCAACGAAGACGGCACGTACACGTGGAAGTTCGACAACTACACGCACGCGCACGCGCCGTACGACGTGCCCGCCGAAGACACCGAAGCGTTGTGGCGCGAGATCACCTGCCCGGTGCTCTTCGTCAACGCGAAGCAGGGTTACCCACATCGAATCGGACAAGACGACACGCTCGCGCACTTTCGCAATGCGTCGGTCGTCGATCTCGACGATGCCGGACATTGGGCGCACCACGATCAGCTCGACGCTTTCCTAAGAGAAGCCGAACGCTTTCTGGCACACTAATCCGCGCGAGTGGGACCTGCGGAACGAGTCATGCCGGGCGCGCCTAAACGGCTGCGATGCGAATATCTGGAAACTCCGATCGGTATCGACGAACCGCGTCCGCGTTTGTCGTGGTGGATCGACGACGAGCGACCTGCAGAGATTCAAACCGCGTATCAGATCATCGCCGCGCGCCGGCCCGAGTCGCTCGACGAAGACAACGGCGATCTGTGGGATAGCGGTCGCGTCACGTCGGCGAACACCTGCCACGTTCCGTACGCCGGTCGCGCACTGACATCGCGTCAACGCGTTTGGTGGAAAGTGCGCACCTTCGATTCCGACGGGATCGGCAGCGCGTGGAGCCGGCCGACGTACTTCGAAATGGGTCTGCTCGCGCCCGACGACTGGCGCGCGCGCTGGATCGCAGCGCCGTTGATGGGCGGCAAGCGCACGCCGGCGCAGGTGCCCGCGCTGCGTCGCGTGTTCGAGCTTCCGCACGAGGTCGGCAGCGCGCGTTTGTACGTCACCGCGCTCGGTGTGTACGACGTGGAGATCAACGGCGAGCGCGCGATCGACGTCGAACTCGCGCCGGGTTGGACCGATTACGGCAAACGCGTGCGCTATCGCGCGTTCGACGTGACGCGGCTGCTGCGCGCCGGCGAGAACGTCGTCGGCGTGTTGCTCGGTGACGGCTGGTATTGCGGCACGCTCGGCCTATCGGATCGCCAACAATACGGCGACCGGCCGCAGTTGTTGGCGCAGCTCGAGATCGCGCTCGTCGACGGCACGCCGCTGCGCATCGTCAGCGACGATCTGTGGACGTGGCACCGCTCGCCGATTCTGTATTCCGATTTGTTGCTCGGCGAGAGCGCCGACGCGCGCCAGCGTACGCTTGGTTGGAGCGCACCGGGCTTCGACGCGGTCGGCTGGTCGCCGGTCGAGGTGCTCGCAAAGCGCGAGATCGGGCTCGACGCGAGCGCCCATCCGCCGATTCGCGTGATCGAACGTCGCGCCGCAGTGGCGCCGGCGAAATTGCGCGCGGGCGAGTTCGGGTCGATCCGATCGATCTACGACTTCGGCCAGAATCTCGTCGGCCGCGTGCGGGTGAAGGTACGCGCGCCGCGCGGCACGCTGCTCGAATTGCGCCACGCGGAGCGGCTCGATTCGAACGGCGACCTATACACCGCGAATCTGCGGAAAGCGGCGGCAACCGATCTGTACACGTGCGCGGGCGATCCGGACGGCGAGGTGTTCGAGCCGCGTTTCACGTTCCACGGTTTCCAATTCGTCGAGATCGCGGGCCGCTTCGATGCGAATTCGATCGTCGACGTCGAAGCCGTGGTACTCGGTTCTGCGCTGACGGAGATCGGCGAGTTCGAATGCGACCACGCGCTGCTGAACCGGTTGCAGAGCAACATCGCGTGGAGTCAGCGCGGCAACTTCGTCGACGTCCCGACCGATTGTCCGCAGCGCGACGAGCGCCTCGGCTGGACGGGCGATGCGCAGCTCTTCGCCCGCACCGCCGCTTTCAACTTCGACGTCGCCGCGTTCTTCTCGAAGTGGATGGTCGATCTGACGGACGCGCAAACGCCGGGAGGCACGGTGCCGCCGGTTGCGCCGGTGCCGCCGGCGCTGGACATCATGCGCGGCGACGGCGGCCCGGCGTGGTCCGACGCGATCGTGATCGTGCCGTGGACCTTGTACCGCTGCTGCGGCGATCTGCGCGTACTCGAACGTCACTACGACTCGATGAAGGCGTTCGTCGACGACATCGAACGACGCTACCCCGCGCTCATTCGCGCCGACGGTGCGGTCGAAACGTGGCAGGGCTTCGGCGATTGGCTCGCCGCAGAACCGGCGCGCACCGGCGACGCGCGCTTCGGCGCGACGCCGAAGGACCTGATCGGTACCGCGTATTTCTGCTACAGCGCGAAGTTGTTGGCGCGCGTCGCCGGCGTGCTCGGCAACGTCTCGGATCTCGAACACTACGAAGGTCTCGCGCAACGCGTGCGCGCCGCGTTCCGACGCCGCTTCGTCACCGGCGAGGGCCGCCTCGTCAGCGAAACGCAAACGGCTTACGTGCTGGTGCTGCATTTCGGATTGCTCGATCGCAACGAGACGGAGCAAGCGGTCGCTGCCCTGGTGAAAGACATCGAGGCGCGCGGTCATCATGTATCGACGGGCATGGTCGGCTCGCCGCATCTGCTTGCGGTGCTGACGCACCACGGCCGCCTCGACGTCGCCTATCGGTTGCTCTTGCAGACGTCGCCGCCGAGTTGGTTGTACGCCGTGACGCAAGGCGCCACGACGATGTGGGAACGATGGGATGCCTGGACCGAAGCGAAGGGTTTTCAAGACGCGGCGATGAACAGCTTCAATCACTATGCGTTCGGCGCCGTAGGCGAGTGGCTGTACGCCACCTTGGCCGGGCTCGAACTCGATCCCGATCTGTCGCCGAGTCGCAACGCATACAGGCGCGCGCGCATTCAACCCCGGCCGCCGCGGCTGGAGGACTTTCCGAACGGACTGCCGGTTCGATATGCGCGGGCAGCGCTCGACTCGATGTACGGCCGCTACGAGGTGGCGTGGCGAATCGACGGCGGCTGCTTCGTGCTCGACGTGCGGATTCCGCCGAATTGCTCGGCGAAGGTGCTGCTGCCGAACGACGAGACGCACGACGTCGTCGCCGGCCGCCACGAGTTCAAGATCCCGTTCGGCGTGGCGCACGACGACGGCATTCCGGTGCTGTCCGAAATCACCGAACTCGCGAGCTGAGCGATGGATGGCATTCACGATCTCGGCGGCAAAGAGGGCTTCGGTGCGATCGAACGCGAAATCGACGAACCGGTATTCCACGCGCGCTGGGAACGGCGCGTCTTCGGGATCTCGGTGACCGGCGCCGGCGGTGCGGCGCGCAACGCCGACCACTTTCGACACGCGATCGAACGCATCGCCCCGGCGGCGTATTTGACTCACGGCTACTACGGGCGCTGGCTCGGCGGCCTCGAAATTCGCATTGTCGAAGCGGGCGTGCTCGACACCGCTGCGATCGATCGGCGGGCGCTCGAACTCGGCGCCTCACCCAACGATTTGGTTGCGGCGCGGCCGGCACCGCGGCCGGATCGCGTGGACTATTGGCCGGAGGCGGAGGGTAACCGGCGAACGGTCGAACGCGCGCCTCGGTTTGCACGGGGCGCGCGCGTGCGAACGCGTATACATGGCGTGTCCGGACACACGCGGTTGCCGGCGTACGCACGCGCTCGCGTCGGCGTCGTCACGGCCTTGCACGGCGCATGGGTTTATCCGGATACGAATGCGCACGGCCGAGGCGAGGCGCCCCAACATCTATACACTGTCGCGTTCGACGGTCGCGAGCTGTGGGGCGACGACGCGGAGCGCGGCGTCGTCGTCCACCTCGACCTGTTCGAGCCGTACCTGGAGCCGAGCCATGGATGACGATTCCGCGCCGGCGATTCGGGCCGAAGCGATCGAATCGCTGTTGATCGAGAAGGGCTTGATCAGCACGGCAGACATCGACGCCGTGGTCGAGCGCTACAACGATCGCATCGGGCCGCTGAACGGAGCGCGCGTCGTCGCACTCGCGTGGCGGGATCCGCAGTTCAAGCGCGAGCTGCTCGCCGACGGCACCGCCGCGATCGCGCGTTTCGCTTTCGAAGGCGGCCAAACGGAAAAGTTGGTGGTCGTCGAGAACACCGAACGCGTGCACAACGTCGTCGTCTGCACGCTGTGCTCGTGTTATCCGTGGTCGGTCCTGGGGTTGCCGCCGCGTTGGTACAAAGACCCGGCGTATCGCTCGCGCATCGTCCGTGAACCGAGGCGGGTGTTGCGCGAGTTCGGCGTCGATCTCGCCGCCGACGTCGAAGTCCGCGTATGGGATTCCAGCGCCGAAGTGCGCTACATGGTGTTGCCGCAGATGCCGGCCGACGCAGCCGCCGCGACCGACGCCGAACTCGTGGCGCGCGTGACGCGCGATTCGATGATCGGCGTCGAGGTGTTGCGATGACCGCTGAGTTCGCGCTCGACGGTGCTGCGGCGCCGCCGATGCTGAACGGCGAACTGGTGTTCGACGCGCCGTGGCAAGGGCGGGCCTTCGGCATTGCTCGCGGTATGGCTGAGCGGGGCGTCTATGCCTGGGACGACTTTCGCGACCGATTGATTGCGGAGATCGGTGCGTTCGATCGTCACGCCGAAGCGGTCGTTCGACGCGGCGGCGCGGCCCCGCCGTTCCACTACTACGATCACTTCCTGCGCGCGCTCGAAACGTTGCTCGTCGAGCGTCGCATCCTCGCCGGCAGCGAACTGACCGGCCGCGTGCATGCGTTCGAGGCGCGTCCGCACGGACACGATCACGGACATGGCGATCACGGGCACGAGCGTCAGGCGCATTCTCACGATCACGATCATGGACCCCTGCGCGATCGAGACGACCATGACCAACGCTGATCGTCGACGCGTTGGATCGACCCGGAGCGACGCATGACCGACCCCACCATCCGCATCACCCGCGTCGAACTGAAGGAGTTGTCGGACGACGAGACGACGGCGTTGCTCGGGCGCGACGTATCGGCGTGTCTCGCGTTCGTCGACGCCGACGGCTATCCGCGCCAAGTACCGTGTTGGTTCTGGTGGGACGGCGAGGCGTTCTACGTGACGAGCGTCGCCGACAAGTTCCACGTGCGGCGGCTGCGCGCCGACGCGCGCGCGTCGATCTGCGTCGAGATCGAGGAACGAACGGCGTGGGGCCGCAGCAATCGACAGGTGAAAGGCGTCGGCCGAGTCGAGATCTTTTCCGACGCGGCGGGCGATTGGAGCCGACGCATTCGAATGAAATACCTCGGCGACATCGACCTCGGCACGGGGCTCGTCGCGTCGCGCGTCGTACTACGGCTGAAGCCCGATCGACTCGTCGCGCACGGCGGCGGCATCCGGATCGACTAGGCGATTGCGTTCGCCAAGTACTCGCGCACCACGGTCCATTCGCCTTGCACGACCACGCGACTCTTCTTGCTCGCGAGTTGATGGTCGTACATCGGGTCGTAGTACCACTCGAGCAGTTGCTCGATCCACGTCAGATGCGCATCGGGCGACGCGGACGCGAACGCGGCGTCGATCGATTGCTTGACGCGCGCGTGGCGTAACCCGCCGAGGCGACGACGAATGCGGTCGCTTGCCGCGATGAATCGTGCATGCAGTTGTTCCGGTGCGATGCCGTTGCCCAGCGGGGCTTCGACGTAGTCGCGCAGGATGCGCGCCGCGCGCTCACGCCGACCGACGTCGAGCACTGCGACCGGCGCGGCTTGAAGCGCCGCGTGCAGCGCATCGGGCAATGCGAGCCGGCCGATCGTGCGGCTCTCGTCCTCGAACAGAACCGTGCCGCTCGACGGTACGCGCAGCATCGCGATCGCGAGTCCGTTTTCGAACGCGATCGGCGGCGGTTGCGGGCTGAAGGCGGCGCCGAACGCGGAGCCGCGGTGATTGGCGAGCCGTTCGAGATCGATCGACGCGTCGAACGCGTTCAAGAGTTCCGTTTTGCCGGAGCCGGTACGGCCGCCGAGCACCAACAGTCGCGTCGAGGCGCTGAATTCGTCGACCACGCCGATGCAGACTCGGCGCAGCGCCTTGTAGCCGCCGCGTATGCGCGGGACGTCGACGCCGGCCTCGCGCAGCCAATCCTGCGCGATCTGCGAGCGCAGGCCGCCGCGCCAGCAATACAGCAGCGCGCTCGGATTCGCCGCGACGAACGCGCGCCACGCATCGATTCGCGCGGCGCGCGTGGCGCCGGTCACCAACGAGTGTCCCAGCTCGATCGCCGCCTGTTGGCCGCACGCCTTGTAGCGCGTGCCGACCGCGGCGCGCTCGGCGTCGGTCAGCAGCGGCAGATTGACGGCGGCCGGGAACGCACCTTGCGCGAACTCGGTCGGCGCGCGCAGGTCGATCAACGGCACATGGTCGCGGAGCACTCGCCGATGGTCGGCGACGATCCGCTCGGCCATCAGGGGACGGGGTCTATGACGGTCTGGCCGCGCTGGAATGCGTCCAGATGCTCTTGCAACACGGCAACGACGTCGGACTCCTCTTTGTCCTTCGCCGCGTCGACGGCTTGCTGTTGCAGCGTGATCGCGCGCGGGAAGTTGCCGTTCGCAGCGTACGCAGCGGCCCACGTATCGAGATACGCCGGGTTTTTGCGCGCCTCTTCGTCGGCGTTCATCGCGCGGTCCATGATCTCGAGCGCGTAGCTCGGCTTACGCAGCGGTTCGAGGTGCGTCACCGCCAGCGTCCACGCGACTTCGTTGACGATGTTGACGTCTTCCGGCGACGTCGTGACCGCCGACTTGAACCAGTTCAGCGCCTGCCGATAGTTCTGCGACACGCCGACGCCTTTCGCGTAGAGATTGCCGAGCAACAGCATTGCCTCGGGCTCGCCGGCCTTCGCTTCTTCGACGAGCCACGTATGCGCTTGCGGGTCGAACGGCACGTTGTCCTGCGACAACAAGAAGCGCACGTACTGCAGCCGCGCCCGCGTGTCGCCGGTCAACGCGGCGCGCTTGAAGTAGTCGAGCGCGACGGCGTTGTCTTTCGGTACGTGGCTGCCTTCGGTGTAGAGATGGCCCAGCCACATCAGCGCGTTCGCGTTGCCGAGATCGGCCGCTTGCTTCAGGAGCGCCAGGCCCGACTCGACGTTGTCGTCGCCGTACGCGCCGTCGAGGTACAAACCCGCGAGCGAGAACATCGCTTCGTCGGAGCCGACGGCGATCGCGTGCAGGTATTGCTCGAGCACGAACTCCATCGCGTCTTTGCGCGCGTCGCCTTCGAGTTCGCGCGCTTCGAGTTGATACACGCGCGCGAGCATCAGGTTCGCGAGCACGTTGCCGGTCCGGCTCGCGGCGTTGAGCCAATCGGCCGCTTCCGGGAACCGGTTCTGCGACAGCAGATACGCGCCGATGGCAGCCTGCGCGGCCGAGTCGTCGCTGCGGGCAAGGAATCCGATCAGCATGCCGGCGCTGAATGGTTTGTCGGATTTGTCCGACTTGTCGCCGCTCGCTGCTTCGGTTGCCTCTTGCTTCTCGATGGAAGTCTCGACTGCGTGATAGGCGGCGGTGAGATCGAAGTAGATGTTCTGCAACGCACCGTGCGCCGGCCGCGCGCACACCAACATCATGAAGGGGATCTTGTCGCCGCTGTGGTACATCGAGCCGACCGACGTCAAGCCGCGGATGCGCAGGAACGCCTGGGCCTCCGACGACGAGATGACCGGGTACGGGTGTTCGCGTGAACCGTCGCCGCCTTGTTCGATCGCCTTGGTGATCTTGTCGACCCACACCTGGTGCTGTGCCTGCGAATCGGGCGCGTCGACGTGTTCGTAGAAACGCACCAGCGCGTAGTGGCCGGCGAGGCTGCCGTAGTAGACGTTCAGCGTCGCGCTGCCGACCGCACCGAGCCGTAGCGGCTCGTCGACCATCAGCTGCAACGCCTGTTGCTCGAGCGGCGCCAGCTGTTGCATGCGTTGATCGAAATCGGGTGCCGCCAGAAATGCGGCGCGCAATTCGGCGACCGAGACGTCTTGGCCGTTGTCGGCGGCTTTGGCGAGCGTCTCGTAGTCGGGTCGGGGGGCGGCGGTCTGGCATCCCGCCAGCGCGAACAGCACCGCAAAGAGCGCCAGAGTGGCGATGCGAATCTGCAAGGGTTTGTCCATCGAACTACGGGCGTCAGTTTAACGCACCTTTAGACCGCGATTGGTATCCGGTGTCACCGTTTCGTGTGGCTTTGGTAACGAACCGTTCCCGGAGGCTAGAATCCCGACGGACAGAATCCTGGCGTTGCAATCCAACGCACTGCAGCCGCGGAGGCGGACGATGGGCATCGAGCAAAAATTGCGTTTACCGCGCGCGGACGAAGCGCTGCCGGGCCGTGCCGTCGCGATGCGGGTTCCCGCCGCGCATTTCGTCAACGGCCATCCCCTCAAAGGACCGTTCCTCGCGCCGTATCGCCAGGCGATCTTCGGCATGGGTTGTTTCTGGGGCGCCGAACGCAAGTTCTGGCAAACACCTGGCGTGTATACGACCGCGGTCGGCTATGCCGGCGGCACGACGCCGAACCCGACGTACGAAGAGGTGTGCTCCGGCGGCACCGGTCACAGCGAGGTCGTGCTCGTCGTGTTCGACCCCGGCGTCGTGACCTACGACGACCTGCTGCGCGTGTTCTGGGAAGCGCACGATCCGACGCAAGGCATGCGCCAGGGCAACGACGTCGGCACGCAATACCGCTCGGTCATCTATACGTTCGACGATGCACAACTCGTCGCCGCGCGCGCATCCAACGCGGAATTTCAAAAGGCGCTGCGCGCCGCGGGCTACGGCGACATCACGACGGAGATCCGCAGCGCGCCGCCGTTCTACTACGCGGAGCACTATCACCAGCAGTATCTGGCAAGGGTGCCGGACGGCTATTGCGGCCTCGGCGGTACGGGCGTCTGTATGCCGCCGTCGGCGGTGACGGTCGCCGCGGACTGACGCGCCGCGCTCGGTCCCTCACGGAACTCGCTCACCGAGCATCGCGCGTCCGCGAATCGCCACGCGTTCGAAACTCGGCGTGTCAATCCAGCGTGGTCTTCGTCGCGCCGCAGCGCTCGCATCGGTGCAGTGTGACGAGGCGGCCGCGATGCACGTCGAACTGTTTCTTCTGCGCGACCTGCCACTTGTGAAAGCCGCTGTTGCAGAGCGTTTTTGCTTGCGCTCGCTTCACCGCCGAAGGGCGTCTGAACTTGATCACCTCTCCCACGGGATCGCTGCTCCTGCCACGGGGGAACCAACCTAGCACAACCCATGGGGCGGGTTTAATATCCGACCCCTTTGTTGGGGGCAGGTGCGTGCAACTCGCGAGCGCCGAATATTTCAATCTCGCGACGTTCCGCAAGAACGGCAACGCGGTTGAGACGCCCGTCTGGTTCGCGCCGGTCGCGGACACCTTCTACGTCTTCAGCGCCGGCAACGCCGGCAAAGTGAAGCGGTTGCGCGCGTCGTCGCGCGCACGCGTCGCGGTGTGCGATATGCGCGGCAAGGTGCTCGGCGAGTGGTTCGATGCGACGGCGCGGCTTGTGAACGATCCCGGCGAGATCGAGCGCGCCCACGCAGCGCTGCACCGCAAGTACGGCTTCCGCATGGCGATCGGCGACTTCTTCGCCAGACTCACCGGCCGCTACCGGCAGCGCCAATTCATCGCCGTGAAGCTGGCCGCACCATGACGTATCCGTTGGCGGGCGTCCGCGTTCTCGACATGTCGCGCGTCCTCGCGGGTCCGTTCGCCGGACGCATGCTCGCGGACCTCGGCGCCGACGTCGTCAAAGTCGAACCGCCGGAAGGCGACGTGACGCGCACGTGGGGTGCGCGCATCAACGGCCGCGCCGGCTATTTCAACCAACAGAACGTCGGCAAGCGCGGCATCTGCATCGACCTGAATGCCGACGGCGCCGTCGATCTCGTCAAACGGCTCGCCGCGCGAGCGGACGTGCTGATCGAGAATTTCCGTCCCGACGTGATGGGACGGCTCGGGCTCGCGTACGAAGTCCTCGAGAAGATCAATCCGCGGCTGGTCATGTTGTCGATCTCCGGCTTCGGCCACAACGGTCCGGAATCGCGCCGCGCCGCGTATGCCCCGATCGTGCACGCGGAGTCGGGCCTGATCGCACGGCAACGCAAGATCACCGGCGCGCACGCGACCGACATCGGCGTGTCGATCGCCGACACGAACGCGGCGCTGCACGGCTTGGTCGGTCTCTTGTCTGCGCTCTTGATGCGCGAACGCACCGGCCTCGGTCAGCACATCGACATCGCGATGGTCGACTCGATGCTCGTCACGGACGATCACCTGCACTACACGGTGGAAGGCGTCGAGCACTTGAAGCCGATGCCGAGCGAGGTGTGGGACACCGCGGGCGGCACGATGTTGATCGCGAGCGATTTCCGGCACGTGTGGAAACAACTCGTCGCGCGCGCCGGCGTGGTCGATCCGACGCCGGAGAATGCGTCCCTCGACGAGAAGATCCGCATTCGTCGCGAGACGGCGCGCGCGTTCTTCAAGAATCTGCCGAACCGCGCGGCGGTGATCGCGGCGCTCGACAAGATGAATCTCGCGTACGGCGACGTCCGTGAAGGCGCGCAAGCGCTCGAACTGCCGACCGTCAAACATCGCGGCACGATCACGCACGTGGACGACGGCGCCGGCGGGCAGCGGCCGGTCGTGCAGTCGCCGTATCGCTTCTCGACCGCCGAGAGCGGTGCGCGCGGCGCGTCGCCCACGCAAGGTCAACACAACGCCGACGTGCTCGCCGATTGGCTCGGCCTCGACGCCGCGGCGATCGATTCGTTGTGGTCGGCGGGCGTGCTGACGAAGGCGCGCGCGGACCGCGACTGATGACGCAGCGCGTCGGCGTCGGAATCGACTTCGGAACGACGAATACGGCGGCGGCGATCTACGACGGCGAGCGCGTCCAGCTGATCACGCTCGACGCGCCGGCGCAGATCATGCCGTCGGCGACGTACATCGACTCGGAACTGAAGACGCTCACCGGCCAAGCGGCCATCGACCGCTACATCGCCGATAACGTCGGCCGCACGGTCGAACTCGTGCCGGAAGTGATCGGCGAGTCGACGCTCGTGGTCGGCGATCCCGATCCGGAAGGCCGCCGCCCCGTGGAAACGCTGACGAAGCGCGTGTACGGCCAGCCGGTGCGCGACTGCGGTCTGAAAGGTCGGTTGTTCCGCGGCGTGAAGCGTCTGCTCGGCGACCCGAACGTGCGGCGCTTGATGGTGTTCGATCATCCGTTTCGTCTCGTCGCATTGATCACGCCGATCTTGCTGCACGTGCGTCGCGACATCGAGCTCGCGATCGGTCCGACGGTACACGCGAGCGTCGGACATCCGGTGAAGTTCGAAGGCCGCGATCCGCACCGCGACAAGCTCGCACTGTCGCGTCTGGGCGAGGCGTACGGTCACGCCGGCATCAAGGAACACCGCTTCTATCCGGAGCCGATCGCCGCGGCAGTCAGCTATCTGGAAGCGCATCCGGATGCGGCCGATCGCAACGTGCTAACGGTCGATTTCGGGGGCGGCACGCTCGACTTCTGCGTGCTGCGCGCGCGCGCGGCCGATTTCGACGTCGTCGCCACGCACGGCGTCGCGCTCGGCGGCGATCACATCGACCAGCGTCTGTTCCGCACGCTGTTGTTTCCGGCGCTCGGCAAGGGCGAGATCTGGCGCCGCCGCGGCTTCGACAAGCAGGAGATCGAGACGCGCTTTCCGTTCGAAGACTACGAAGACCTGCTGCTGAACTGGGCGGTGACGTATTTGCTCAATCAGAACAAGTACACGACGCCGATGATGGACTGCATCGCGCAAGGCGGTCCGGCCGCGATCAAGTTCCGCCGTTTGCGCGAACTCATCCAGCAGAACCTGAGCTATACGGTGTTTCAATCGATCAAGGATTTCAAAGCGGCGCTGTCGTCGGCCGACGAAGCGGTGCTCGACATCCCGGAGATCGACATCGAGATTCGGCTGACGCGCAGCGACTTCGAAGCGTTGATCGGCGATTTGCTCGAACGGTTCGAGCAAGGGGTGGACGAGACGCTCGTGAAGAGCGGAATGGGCGCGGAGTCGATCGACTTGGTGTTGCGCACCGGCGGATCGTCGTTGATTCCGGCGGTGCGGCGAATTCTGGAAGGTCGGTTCGCGGGACGGGTCGTCGAACACGATCCGTTCACTTCGGTCGCCGCCGGACTCGCGATCGCGGACTTCCGCGGTCATCGCTACGGTTGACGTGTCAACGCTGCTCCGGCGGCTGCCACTTCGCGTCGATGATCTGAAAGAACGACTGCAGCATCCGGTATGTCAGCCCCCAAACGAAGTGGCCGCCGTTGATGCGATATCCGCTGAACAGCACAGGTGATCCGCCGACCACCCGTTCTTCCTCGGTGTGGTTGTCGCCGTGCACCATCGGGTCGAGCGGCGTCCACACGACTTCGGCCACTTCCTGATTCGGTTTGAACGCCGTCGTTTCGTCCAAACGGAAGACATAAGGCGCGATCACCATGTTCATCGGTCGGCCGCGCGGTTGCGCGCGCTGATGATCGAGGGTGCCGATGTGCGTTGCGGTTGCCGCGAGATCGAGACCGATCTCTTCGTGCGTTTCGCGCATCGCCGCGGCCAACAACGACGCGTCCGACGCTTCGATGTGGCCACCCGGGAACGCCATGTGACCGGACCACGGATCGCCGGCTTTCTCCGCGCGGCGAATGAACAACATCTCGGTGTTCGCGCGCGCGCGATCGGCCGCGCGCAGGATGACGGCCACCGCGGCGCGGCGCGTCGAAGCGCGCATCGGCGCCACCTGTGCGTCGTAGGTCGCGAGGCGACGCTCGATGTCCGTTAGCGTGATCACGCGTTGTATTCTTTGGAAAAGCCGCGATGATAACCAGCCATTTGCGAGATCTCGATGAGCACGCCGATCGAATCACCTGCGAATCGTTGCTTCGTGTGCGGACCGACGAATCCGATCGGTTTGCATTTGCACTTTCGCATCGACGGCGACGTGTGCCGCAGCGAGTTCACGCCGGGCGAGGCGCACATGGGATATCAGGGGCTGACGCACGGCGGCATCATCTTCAGTCTGCTCGACGACGTGATGGCGAACTGGTTGTGGTTGCAAGGCGAGCGCTGCTTCACGGCGCGCGCCGACATCCGCTATCGCGAGCCGCTGCCGATCGGTACCGCCGTGCGCATCGAGGGGCGCATGCTGAAGCGCAAGGGACGTTTGGTGCAGCTCGAAGGCCGCGTGATTCGGCAAGACAACGATGCGACGATCGCCGAAGCGACCGGCAGCTTCATGACGGACTGACGGCGCCCGGGCGCGTGACGACCGGCCGATGGCGTTCGTACATCGCGAGCACCCATTTGCCGGCCGGATGTTCCCGCCATTTCCGCGTCAGCTCGGCGAGCCGCGGCGGCATCGGTTCCGGCTTGCGCATGTCCGGATGCGGCGGATCGATCAGTGGCGCGAGCATCGACGCGGCGGTGAGATCGGCGACGCTGAATGCGGCGCCGGCGAGATAGCCGGTGCGAAACGTCAGACGCGCGATCGACTCCATGTTCGCTGCGATCGCATGTTGCGCGCGCGTGATCGCGCGCGCGTCGGTGATCTCGTTCGCCTTGCGGATCGCGCCTTTCAGCAGCGGCATTGCGGCGCGGTACAGCGCACGCCGCAGCGGCGGCTGCCCGGTCGAGAACATGCCCGCGACATAGCGCGGGTCGTCGAGCATGGCGTCGAACGCACACGCGCGCGCCGCAGGCCCGACGACGAAGTCGAAGTGGCGCGCGATCTCGTACGCGACTTCGCACTCGGTGATGTCCTCGGGAAAGAGCCGCGGCGTATCGGCGTAGGTGGTCTCGAGTTGCTCGATGATCGCAGCCGAGTCGTGTACGTAGCGCGAATTGATGCGCAGCACCGGCGTCTGTCGCTGCCCCGTCAACTTGCGCACGACGGCGGCGTGCGGACCGGGCAACAGGTCCGTGCGCGCATGCGGCAGTCCCTTGTAGTCGAGCGCCCAACGCACCTTTTCGTTGTAGTGCGAGTAGCGGAACTGCAAGAGCTCGAGTTCGTCGTTCATCGTGTGCCGATCATGCCGGCGTTGCGCGGTCGAATACAACGTCGAGCCTCAACGCCGTCGTCGGCTCGGTCGGACGTCGATCGCGAGCGGAGCCTCGTGCGCGAGCGGAATCGATGCGAGCCGGCGTTGCTGCGAGCAAGGCGTTGATGGATCATCCGGCGCGGCGCGGTCAGCCGATCACTCGATCGGCGGGGCTCTTCGCGGAGAAGCTGCGTCGATTCGAAACCGCAATCGGAGGGGATGCGAATGGCTTGGGTCCACATAGTCGCGATGGTCGCGTTGCTCGAGTACTTCTTTTTCGGCATCAAGGTCGGCCAAGCGCGCGGCACCTACGGAGTGAAGGCGCCCGCGACTACGGGGCACGAGATGTTCGAGCGATTCAACCGCGTGCATCAAAACACGCTCGAACAACTGATCGTGTTCATCCCCGGCTTGTATGCGTTCGCGACGTTGGTGTCGCCGCTGTGGGCGGCAGTCGCCGGCGTCGTATTCGTGGTCGGCCGCGCCATGTACTACAGCCTGTACATCGGCAACCCCGACAAACGCGGTCCCGGCGTTCTCGTATCGATGTTTGCCAATGCGGTGCTCGTCATCGGTACGTTGATCGCGGCAATCATGACGTTGTTCTGACCGACCTCGTCGAGGGGCGCGGTGGCGGGCGCTAGGGTGCCCGGCGCCGCAGCCAATCGAGCATCAACGCATTCGTCTCGGCGGGCTTTTCCTGTTGGATCCAGTGGCCGCAGTCGAGCATCGCGACTTCGACGTCGGGCACGAACTGCTTCAGCTTGTCCGACGGCGGCACGATGTCGTAGCGGCCGTGAATCATCAGCGCCGGACAATCGACACGTTGCGGATAGTTGCCGAGCGTGTGCCAGTTGCGCGTGAAATTCCGATACCAATTGATCGGTCCGGTGAAGCCGCCCTTCGTGAAAGCGTCGGCGAACACCTCGAGTTCGGCCTCCGACATCATCAAGCGGCCGGGCGGGTCGGTGTCCTCGACCAAGTTCATCATCGCCATGCCGGGACGCGGCGCGCGGGCCGGCGCGTTCCACTGCTCCGTGCGGTAGAGGTTGCGCAGCAGGTTCTTCGGGTCTTGCGCGAACGCCGCGTCGGCGACGCCGGGCTGGCGGTTGAAGTGGACGATGTAGAAATCGCCGCCGAGCATTTTCTCCCAGAACTCGACCCACTCGGTGGTGCCGCGATCCATGAACGGCACGCTCAAGTTGATCACCCCGGCGACGCGCGTCGGATGCAGCACCGGCATCGCCCACACGACGATCGCGCCCCAGTCGTGGCCGACGAAGATGGCGTCGTCGTAACCGTAGTGGTCGAGTAGACCGACGAGATCGTTGGTCAATTGCACGATGTCGTAGTCCTCGACCGCGCGCGGCTTGTCGGTGCGACCGTAGCCGCGCTGATCCGGCGCGATGACGTGGTAGCCCGCGTCGGCGAGCGGTTGCATTTGATGTCGCCACGAGAAGGCGAGCTCCGGAAAACCGTGGCACAGCACGATCGGCTTGCGTTTGGGTTCGCCTTTGCGTTGGCCTTTCCCGGCGCCGGGACCTTGCTCGTAGAGCGCCATGCGAATTCCGTTGGTGTCGATGTAGCGCGGCGTGTCGAACGGCGTCATGAGCGGTCCCGAACTTGGATGGGGGCGTAACCGTACGCGAAGCCTTTCGGCGCGCGCAAGCGTTCGCCGGCGCGCCCGCGCTCGCTTGCGCGCGATGGTCGGCGCGTGAAGAATCGACCGCCACGCATTCGATACGGGTAAAGAGATGGCGAACGTCCAAGCGAACGGCATACGCATCGAATACGACACGTTCGGCAGTCGAAGCGGCCGGCCGTTGTTGTTGGTGATGGGACTCGGCGCGCAGATGATCCATTGGCGTGCGGAGTTTTGTCGGCAGCTCGCGGACGCGGGCCATTTCGTCATCCGCTACGACAATCGCGATACGGGCCTGTCGACGCGATTCGAAGCGGCGGGCGCGCCGGACATCCCGGCGATCATGCTGCAGATGGCGGAGGGCAAACCGATCGAAACGCCGTACACGCTCGTCGACATGGCGGACGACGGCTTCGGCGTACTCGATGCGCTCGACGTACCGGCCGCGCACATCTGCGGCGCGTCGATGGGCGGCATGATCGTGCAGGCGATGGCGATTCGTAACCGCAAGCGCGTGAAGAGTCTGACGTCGATCATGTCGACCACCGGCAATCGCGAGCTGCCGCCGGCAAAGCCGGAAGCGATGGCTGCGCTGATGAGTCCACCCGGCACGACGCCGGAGGAAGTGATCGCGCGTTCCATCAGTGTCTCGGCGATCATCGGCAGCCCCGGTTATCCGGCCGACCCGGCAGAGGTGCGCGCGCGTGCGCTCGAAGCATACGAGCGCGCGCACTATCCGATCGGCGTCGCACGCCAAATGGCGGCGGTGGCGTCGAACGGCAGCCGCAAAGACGCGCTCGCGAAGCTCGACATTCCAGCGCTCGTCATTCACGGCAAAGCCGATCCGTTGGTGCCGGTCGAAGGCGGTATCGACACCCACCAGGCCCTGCGCGGCTCGGAGCTGATGGTGATCGACGGCATGGGCCACGATCTGCCGCAGCAAGTGTGGCCGCAGGTCATCGCCGGCATCACCCGGCTGACGCAAGCGGCGAATTGAGCCGGCAACTCGCGAGACGACGCACATGAACGATCGCATACGCACGACGCACGCCGGCAGCTTACCGCGGCCGGCCGAACTCGTTGGGCTGCACGCGCGGCGTTTCGCCGGCGAGAAAATCGACGCGAACGAACTCGCTGCGCTGTCGCATCGCGCGACGGTCGACGTCGTGCGGCGCCAATGCGACGTCGGGATCGACGAAGTGAACAACGGCGAAGTCGGCCGCGAGAGCTTCTTCACGTACGTGCAGCACCGGATGACCGGCTTCTCCGGCCAGAGTCGGCGCAAACCGATGCTCGACCTCGTGAAATACCCGCATTTCCTCGCGTTCCTGCAGCGCACCGCGTTCGCGGGCGAAAACGTCAGTTTGCTGCAGCCGCCGCAGGCGACCGGCGCGATTGCGTACGGCGACACCGCGGCGATCGACGCCGAATGCAACGAGCTGACGGAGATCTTGAGGGGGCTGGGGCGCGACAACTCGAGCGCGTTCGTCTCGGCGCCGTCGCCGGGCATCATCGTCGCCGCGATGGAGAACCGGCACTACCGCGACTTGAACGCGTATCTCGACGCGGTCGCGCGCGCGTTGGCGGTCGAGTACCGCGCGATCCTGCGCCACGGCTTCCAACTGCAAATCGATGCGCCGGACCTCGCGATGGAGCGGCACACCTACTTCGCCGGCCGCCCGCTGTCGGAGTTCGTCGATTTCGTCGCCGCCGTCGGCAACGCGATCAATGCGGCGCTGATCGGCGTGCCCAAGGAACGCATCCGTCTGCACGTGTGCTGGGGCAACTACGAAGGACCGCACGACGAAGACGTGCCGCTCGCCGACATTTGGGACGCGCTGAAGCAGATCGACTGCGGCGAACTCTTGCTGTCGATGGCGAATCCGCGCCATGCGCACGAACACCATCTGTTCGAGACGCGGCACTTGCCGAAGGACACGACGTTGGTCGCCGGCGTCATCGACACGACGACGAACTACATCGAGCACCCGGACACCGTCGCGGATCGCTTGGTACGAATCGCCGAGTCGCTCGACGACCCGCGCCGCTTGATGGCCGGCACCGACTGCGGCTTCGAGACGTCCGCCGGCTACTCGGCCGTGATCGACGACATCGTGTGGCAGAAGCTCGCCGCGATGGTCGAAGGTGCGCGCCGCGCGAGCCGCGTGCTGTTCGGCTGATGCTTCGATTCGATGCGTCGACCGTTGCTCGGCCGAGGCAGAGCCTACGCGCCTGAACCGTCTCGTTAGTGCGTTGTGCGCGGCCGCGCTCGTCGCCGGTTGCGCGCACGCACCGCGCGTCGAATATCCGGCCGCTGCCGCAGGCGCGGTCGAACTGACGCAAACGCCGTTCTACGCGCAGGAGACGCACCAGTGCGGTCCGGCCGCGCTCGCGATTGCGCTGGATGCGTCCGGCGCCGCGGTCACGCCGGACGACTTGGTGCCGCAAATCTATCTCCCGGGGCGGCGCGGTTCGCTGCAGATCGAATTGATCGCCGCGACGCGACGTCACCAACGAATTCCGTACGTCCTGGCCCCGGAAGCGGCTGCGCTCTTCGCCGAAGTCGCCGCGGGGCATCCGGTGCTCGTGTTGCAGGATCTCGGCATCGGGCCGCTGCACGTGTGGCACTACGCCGTGGTCATCGGTTACTCGGCGCAACCGCAACGCGTCTTGTTGCGGTCCGGTACGACGCGTCGACTCGACATGGCGTTCGACGATTTCGCCGCGACGTGGCGGAAATCCGGCTTCTGGGCGCTGGTGGTGTTGCCGGCCGACGTTCTGCCGGCGACGGCGGAGGCGGGGCGATACATCGATTCGATCGTGCCGCTCGAGACGCTCGGCGATTTCGCGACGGCGCGCGCGGCTTACGCGACGGCGCTCGCGCGGTGGCCGGACGATCCGCTCGCGCTGTTCGGATTGGCGAACGCGGACTATCGGCTCGGCGATTTCACCGCTGCCCAGGCAACGTATGCGGCGCTGCTCGCACGTTCCCCCGGCAACGCGATCGTGCTGAACAACTTGGCCGAGGTGCTGATCGCGCGCGGCTGCCCGAACGCGGCGCTCCAGTCCGTCGACCAAGCGTTGCGCGGCAATCCGGACGCAACGGTCGGTGCGGCGATCGCCGACACGCGGGCGAAGGCCCTGGCGGCCCGCGCTGCGGGCCGCGAGCACGATGCGGCGGGGTGCGCGCGCTGATCGCGCGCGCTCGGTCAGAACTTCTGGAAGATGTGGATGACGCCCGTCAGTTCCAGAATCAGCAGCACGATGAACACGATGCCGATGACCGCGAGGAAGTCGCCGCCGGCCGGCGCCGAAGCGATGTGCTGGTCGAGCGCTTGCAGTTCGCTGTCGGTCAACGCCGCAACGCGGGCTTGCGCGTCGCGCGGATCGACGCCGAGACTCTGCATCTGCTGACGGACGGAATCTTGCGCGATGAAGCTGTTGATGCGGTCGATGCGCGCGTCGCGCGTCATCGATTGGCTGAAGACCGGCGTGCCGATCACTTCGGCCTGCGCAGTCGGAATGCAGCCGAGTGTCACGAGGTTCAGGCACATCGAGCAGATCAGCGCGAAACGCAACGAACCGATGTTGTTCTTGGGCATGGAGAACTCACGTGTTTGCTCGGGGCGAAAGTTTAGCGTGAGCCTCGTGAATTCACTAGCTTCCACAGTGTATTTCCACACATAGTGGCCCCACATAGTGGGCTCGGTAGCGACGCAGGAGGATGAAATGCGTGTGATGCGAGCGGGATTGCTGACGATCGTCGCGTTGTGCATCGGCGGCTGCGGTATCAACAACATTCCGACCGACGACGAAGCGGTGAAGGCGGCGTGGGGCCAAGTGCAGAACCAGTACCAACGGCGCGCCGATCTCGTGCCGAATCTGGTCGCGACGGTGAAGGGCTACGCCGAGCACGAACAGGAGACGTTGGAGGCGGTGACCGAGGCGCGCGCGAAGGTCGCGCAGATGAACGTCAGCGCCGACACGATCAACGATCCGGCCGCTTTCAAAGCGTTCGAGCAAAATCAAAACGCGCTGACGGGGGCGCTGTCGCGCTTGATGGTCGTCGTCGAGAAATATCCGGACCTGAAGGCGAACCAGAACTTCCTGCAGTTGCAGTCGCAGCTCGAAGGCACCGAGAACCGCATCAGCGTCGCGCGCCGCGACTACATCGCCGCCGTGCAGAAATACAACACCGAGATCCGCACGTTCCCCGGCCGCATATGGCACGCGATCCTGTATCGCGACATGCAAGTGCGGCAGTCGTTCGAGGCGAACGAAGGCGCGGCGACCGCGCCGGTCGTCAAATTCTGATGCGCGGTTTCGCGTTGCTCGCCGCGCTGCTCGTCGCAGCGCTGGCGCACGCGACCGATTTCCCTGCACTGAGCGGCCGCGTCGTCGACGCCGCGAACATTCTGACGCCCGCGACGCGCGCGGAGCTGACGCAGCAGCTCGACGCGTTCGAGCAGCGCAGCGGCATTCAACTGGTGGTTGCAACGGTGCCGAATCTCGACGGTCTCGACATCGAGACGTACGGCGTCGATCTCGCGCGCGCGTGGCAGATCGGTTCGAAGGCGAAGAACGACGGCGCGCTGTTGCTGGTCGCGAAGGCCGAACACAAAGTGCGCATCGAAGTCGGCTACGGCCTCGAAGGCGATCTCACCGACGCGATGTCGTCGTACATCATCAGCACGCGCATCGTGCCGCAGTTTCGCAAGGGCGATTTCGACGCCGGCGTGCGCGACGGCGTCAGCGGCATCATCGAAGTGTTGGGGAATCCGCAGCAGGCCGCGCGCGCGACGCCGAAGCAGCACGCGCGGGCGGCGCCGGTCGGCATCTTCTGGCTGATCGTCCTGTTCATCGTGATCAGCGGCTTCGGCGGACGGCGCGGCGGTGGCGGTGGACTCGCACGCGCGATCTTCTGGGGCAGCGTGTTGAACGGCATGTCGAGCGGTCGCGGCCGCGGCGGATTCGGCGGCGGCGGTTTCGGCGGCGGCGGATTCAGCGGCGGCGGCGGCAGCTTCGGCGGCGGCGGTGCGTCCGGCAGCTGGTGACGCATCGATGCGCTACACCGAACAGGATCGCAATCGAATCGCCGACGCGGTGGCAGACGTCGAGAAGCGCACCGACGCCGAAGTCGTGACGGTGCTCGCCGCGCACAGCGGCGACTACGGCCACCACGCGATCGCGGTCGCGGCGATCGCGGCGCTGCTCGTGTCGGCGCCGCTCGTGCTGTTGCAGCCGAGCATCTTCGTGTTGCTGACGGTGCAACTCGGTCTCTTCTGCGCGCTGATCGCGCTCTTTCGAATTCCGGCGATCGCACGACGGATCATTCCGCAGCATCTGGGCCACTGGCACGCGTCGAACATGGCGCGGCGGCAATTCCTCGAACACGGGCTGCATCACACGGCGAACGAAACGGGTGTGCTGATCTTCGTCTCGGAAGCGGAGCGCTACGTCGAGATCCTCGCCGATCGCGGCGTCAGCGCGCACGTCGACGACACGCGCTGGCAAGCGATCGTCGATCGCTTCGTCGACAACGTGAAACGCGATCGCGTCGTCGCCGGATTCGTCGACGCGATCGGCGAATGCGGCGACGTGTTGGCGGAAGCGGTGCCGAAGTCCGCCGGCAATCCGAACGAACTACCGAACCGTCTGATCCTGATCGGCTACGACTGAACGCTCGTTGCGGCGGCGCCCGGTTGCGACGACTGCCGGGTCGCGCGCAGCGTTTGTCTTCGCGCCGCGCCGCCTCGTACGATAGCGCCTGACCGTTCGACGACGACATTGCAGTGATCGGCGAAGACACCCACTCGAAGACCGTCGGCTACGTGCTGTGGATCTTCGGTTTCATGGGCGCGCACCGCTTCTACTACGGCCGCCCGTTCAGCGGCACGCTGTATTTCTTCACGCTCGGCCTGCTGGGCATCGGTTGGATCATCGATCTGTTCCTGATTCCGTGGATGAACGATCAAGCCGATCGCCGCTATTACTCCGGCGATCTCAGCTACACGGTCGCGTGGGTGCTGCTGACGTTCGGCGGCTTCCTCGGCTTGCATCGCTTCTACATGCGCAAGTGGATCTCCGGCGTCGTGTATTTGTTGACCGGCGGTCTGCTGCTGCTCGGCGTGCTGTACGACTATTGGGCGCTGAACGAACAAATCAGCGAAATCAACGAATGAACGTCATCGATCGAACATCGGTGCGGCGCACACTGCGCGCACCCGCAGCGTGAGAAGCAGACAGCGATGAAACGGATTCTCGACGTACCCGGCGCGATCAACTTGCGCGACTTCGGCGGCTACACGACGGCGGACGGTCGCCGCGTCCGGACGGGGACTCTGTATCGCTCCGGAATGCTCGCCGGACTCACCGACGCGGGCCGAGCGGCGGTACGGTCGCTCGACATCGAAGTGATCTGCGACTTGCGCCGCGACGACGAACGCAGCGCCGAGCCGACGCCGTTCCCGTCGCACGACCCGCGCCAGATTCAAATCTCGATCGACCCCGGCAGCGGCATCGCGCTGCGCGAAGAGATGGCGCGGACCAGCGTCTCGCTCGACGACCGCATCCGCTACATGGTCGAGATCAACCGTGAATTGGTGCGCGACCACGTCGCCGAATATCGCCGCATGTTCGATGTGTTCGAGTCGGTGCAGGACGGCGCGTTTCTGATTCACTGCGCCGCCGGTAAGGACCGCACCGGCTTCGGCGTCGCCGCGATCCTGTTCGCGCTCGACGTGCCGCGCGAGACGATCGTCGAGGACTATCTGCTGACGAACAGTGCGATGGATTTCGAAGGCTTCATCCTGCCGCGGCTGAAGGACGCCTATGGCGAGATCGACATCGAAGCGGCGAAGGCGTTGTCCGGCGTGAGGCTCGACTACATCGAGGCCGCGCTGCGCGAGGTCGACGCGAACTACGGTTCGTTCGACGCGTATCTCGAAGTCGCACTCGGCGTCGACGCGGCGCGTCGCGCGGCATTACAAGCTCGTTATCTCGAATAGCGTTTCACGGGCGGAGGCTCGAGAGCATGGCGGCGAAGGGCATCGGCTTCGATACGTTGACATTGCACGCGGGCCAGCGGCCCGATCCGGCGACCGGTGCGCGCGCGACGCCGATCTACCAATCCGCGGCGTTCGTGTTTCCCGATACCGATTTCGCCGCGGGCCTCTTCAACATCGAACGCGCCGGCCACGTGTATTCGCGCTTGTCCAACCCGACGAACGCGGTGCTCGAAGAGCGCGTCGCGGCGCTCGAAGGCGGCGTCGGCGCGATCGCAACCGCGAGCGGTCAAGCGGCGATGCACCTCGCGGTGGCGACGCTGTGTTCGGCCGGCGATCACGTCGTCGCGTCGCGCTCGATCTACGGCGGCACGCACAACCTGCTCGCGTACACGCTGCCGCGCTTCGGTATCGAGACGACGTTCGTCGACCCGCGCGATCCCGCGGCATTCGCAACTGCGATCCGACCGAATACGAAGCTCGTCTTCGGCGAGACCCTCGGCAATCCGGGCCTCGAAGTACTGAACGTCCCCGCTGTGGCGCGCGTCGCACACGCCGCGGGTCTGCCGCTGTTGATCGACTCGACGTTCACGACGCCGTACCTGATGCGCCCGCTCGAGCACGGCGCCGATCTCGTGCTGCATTCGGCGACGAAGTTCTTGTCCGGCCACGGCATCGTGATCGGTGGCGTGCTGGTCGACGGCGGTACGTTCGATTGGGAAGCGTCGAATCGATTCCCGACGCTGACCGAACCGTACGCCGGCTTCCACGACCTCGTATTCGCCGAAGAATTCGGGCCGCAGGCGTTCATCACGCGCGCGCGCAAGGAAGGGCTGCGCGACTTCGGCGCGTGCATGGCGCCGACGACGGCGTTCCACATTTTGCAAGGTCTCGAGACGCTGTCGCTGCGGATGGACAAGCACGTCGCGAATGCGCGCCGCATCGCGCAGTTCCTCGAACGACACGCGGCGGTCGCGAGCGTCAGCCATCCCGATTTGTCGACGCACCCCGATCACGCGCTCGCGCAAACGTTGTTGCCGCGCGGTGCCGGCGCGGTGTTGTCGTTCGAAATCAAAGGCGGCCGCGCGGCGGGCCGCGCGTTCATCGAGAACCTCGCGCTGTTCTCGCATCTCGCGAACGTCGGCGACGCGAAGTCGTTGGTGATCCATCCGGCGAGCACGACGCACCACCGCATGGACGCCGACGCATTGCGCGCAGCGG
>DASRZO010000373.1:0-7712 GCA_035686405.1 Pseudomonadales bacterium
TCGCGCGCGGCGATCATGACCGGCCGCTACGCCACGCGCTTCGGCTTCGAGTTCACGCCGGCGCCGAAAGCGTTCAGCCGCCTGATCGCGAACTTCAACTACGAGACGCGCAAACCGATCTATCACCCCGAACTCGAAGACCAAGTACCCGACCTTGCGAAGCTCGCGGTGCCGCCGAGCGAGATCACGATCGCGGAACTGTTGAAGACGAAGGGCTACCGCACGCTGATGCTCGGCAAGTGGCACCTCGGCGAAGCGCCCGGCACGCGGCCGACCGATCAAGGCTTCGACGACTTCGTCGGCTTCTGGTCCGGCGCGCAGATGTACGGCGACCCGGACGATCCGAACATCGTGAATTCGAAACAGGATTTCGACCCGATCGACGTGTTCTTGTGGTCGAACCTGACGTTCGCGGTACGCAAGGACGCAGGCAAACGCTTCACGCCCGGCGAGTACATGACGGACTATCTCGCCGACGAAGCGGTGCGCGCGATCGACGCGAACAAGGACGATCCTTTCTTCCTGTATGTCGCATTCAACGCCCCGCACACGCCGCTGCAGGCGACGAAGGCGGACTACGACGCGCTCGCCGACATTCCGGACCATCGCCTGCGCGTATACGGCGCGATGATCCGCGCGCTCGATCGCGGCGTAGGAAAAGTGTTGGGCGCGTTGCACGAGCGCGGCCTCGACGACAACACGCTGGTGATCTTCACGTCCGACAACGGCGGCGCCGACTACATCGGCCTACCGGACATCAACAAGCCCTACCGCGGCTGGAAGGCCACGTTCTTCGAAGGCGGCATCCACGCGCCGTTCTTCATGCGTTGGCCCGGCCGCATTCCCGCCGGTTCGACCTACGCAGCGCCCGTCGCGCACATCGACATCTTCGCGACCGCCGCCGCAGCAGCGAACGCGCCGTTGCCGAACGATCGCGTGATCGATGGCGTCGACGTCATTCCGTTCGTGCGGGGCGAAGCGAGCGGCGAGCCGCACAAATCGTTGTATTGGCGCTCCGGCGACTACCGCACGTTGATCGCCGGCGGCTACAAATTGCAGGTCGCGGGCCGCCCGGACAAAACGTGGCTGTTCGACTTGAACGCCGATCCGACCGAGCAGAACAACTTGGCCGAGGCGCAACCGGAGCGCGTCGCGGAGTTGAAGGCGGAATTGATGGCGCGCGACGCCGAGATGGCGAAACCGCTGTGGCCGTCGCTAATCGAAGGCCCGTTCTATATCGACCATCCGCTCGGCGTGCCGGACAAGCCCGGCGACGAGTACGTGTATTGGTCGAACTGAGCGACGTGTGCGCCGAGTCGCACCGGCGACGAAGCGCTACGCCATATTCCTGGCCGACGCGGCGACGGAGCATCGCGACATGCCCGTCGATCGCGGAATCGTATAGACTCGCGTTTAGACATTTCGTTTCGGAGACCGTCGCCATGGCCGAAGCCGAACTCGACATCAAGCAATGGGGCAACAACCTCGGCGTCCGCTTGCCCGCCGCGGTGGCGCGGCAGGCCAATTTGCGCGTGCATCAGCGCGTGCGAGTGTCCGTCGAGGGTGATCGCGTCGTCATTACACCGGTCGATGGTTCGCGACTGACGCTGGAACAGCGAATTGCGGCTTTCGATCCTGCCCGTCATGGCGGTGAACTCATGCGAGCGACCAAGAATCTCGGTGCCGAACGTTGGTAGTCGCGCGACGCACCGCAGGTCGTGCGCGACGACGCTGGGTACCCGACCGCCAAGACATCATCTGGATCGACTGCAGCCCCCAAGCCGGACGCGAGATGCGAGATGTTCATCCGTTTCTCGTACTTTCACCCCGCCCATTCAACGACAGAACGTCGCTCGTCATCGGCCTTCCGATGAGTACGGCCGAATACAACTCCGACAATCCGTTCGCCGTCGCCGTCGGCACGGCGAGGGGCAAACCGGCGCAGAGCTACGTGCTGTGCCACCAGCCGAAGTCCTTCGATTGGCGCCAACGCAACGGTAAAGCGCATCCATCTAAGAGCTTGTCGGGTGCGTTGTTCGTGCAGGTGTGCGAGCGACTCAATCAGATCATTCAGGTCGGCTGAGGCACCCCCTCCTGCGACGCCGCGATCAACCACTGACCTCCGAGACCGGGTTCACCATCACCACGGGCCCGGTCTCCTGACTACCGAGCAATGCCGCGATCTGGTCCGCGTTCGGGTATTGGCTGATGTTCATGGCCGGCCCGCACGCGGCGAGTCGACCTGCGCGACCAACAGTTTTCCCGTGGGGGCCTTCGCCGCTTCGTGCGCGAGCGACGTCGCCGCCGTCAGCATGAAGAGCGTCTTGCCGTCGGCGCCGCCGAGCATGCACGCGTAGCACGGCTGGCCCGTGGCGACGACCTCGAGCACTTTGCCGCCCGGCCCGAACAGCACGCACTCCGGCGCGATCGGATTCGCGACCCAGACGTTGCCGTTGGCGTCGAGGCAAATGCCGTCCGGCACGCGTTGGCCGAGATGCGACCACTCGCGGCGATTCGACAACGAGCCGTCGGCCGCGATGTCGAACGCGGTCAGACATGCGCCGAGCGTCTCGCCGATGATCATCGTCTTGCCGTCCGGCGTGATGACGGTGCCGTTCGGGAAATGCAGATCGGTCGCGACCGCGCGCGTTTTACCGTTCGCATCGACGAACGCGAGCTTCGCCGTCGCGTGTTCGGCGAGCACCGATTGGATGCCGCGCTTCTCCATCTCGGCATCGAGATCGAAGCCGAAGTTACCGACGTACGCGCGGCCTTGCGCGTCGACGGCCATGTCGTTGCAGTGGAACGCGGCGATACCCGAGAGGTCGGCGTGCAGCGACAACTTGCCGTCGCGCGTGCGCTTCATCAGGCGCCGCTTCGTCATCGACACGACCAGCAGCGTGCCGTCCGGCATCCAACCGAGGCCCGACGGCCGATCGTCGAGTTCGAACTCGGTGCGTATGTCGCCGGACGGCGACACCGACTTCACCGCGAACGCATAGAAATCGCTGAACCACAGCCGGCCGTCGTGCCAGCGCGGCCCTTCGCCGAAATAGATCCCCTCCGCCAAGACTTTCGTCGCGCGCGCCATCATTCCCCCGAGTTCTCGTTGTCGTCGCGCTCACTCAATCGCAACTGCGCGGTGATCGCAAGGTCGGCGGCTAGCTGCAGCGAGGTCGCGCGTGGCTCGCCGGCGAGCGGTGCGAGCGGTGCGAGCGGCATCCGACCGAGCGGGGCGACCCGCGTCGACCGTCGTGCAATCCGGCACAATGACGATCCCCGCACGCGAGGGTTGCGATGCCTGCGAGCAACATTCGAATCGACGGCGAACGATTGTGGTCGACGCTGATGGAGACGGCGCGCTTCGGCGCGACCGAACTCGGCGGTCTCAAACGCCTGACGCTGACCGACGAGGACAAGCAGGTGCGCGACTGGTTCCGCGCCGCGTGTACCGATGCCGGCTGCGCGGTCGCGATCGACGAGTTGGGCAGCATCTTCGCGCGCCGCGCGGGCAGTGATCCGGCCGCGGCGCCGATCTTGTTCGGCAGCCATCTGGATACGCAGCCGACCGGCGGCAAGTTCGACGGTATCTTGGGCGTGCTCGCCGGACTCGAAGTGATGCGCACGCTGAACGCGTTCGGCTACACGACGCGACATCCGCTCGAAGCGGTCGACTGGACCAACGAAGAAGGTTCGCGATTCGCGCCCGCGATGGTCGCCTCCGGCGTATTCGGCGGCGCCTTCACGCGCGACTTCGCGTGGGCGCGCACCGATGCATCCGGCATACGCTTTAGCGATGCGCTCGAGCGCATCGGCTATCGCGGCGACACGCCGTGCGGCGGCCGCACACCCGCCGCCTATTTCGAGCTGCACATCGAACAAGGTCCCATCCTCGAAGCGGCGCGCGAGACCATCGGCGTCGTCACCGGCATTCAGGGGATCAAGTGGATCGACATGACGGTGACCGGCCAAGCGTCGCATTCCGGCACGACGCCGATGTCGGTGCGACGCGACGCGCTCGTCGGCGCCGCACACATCGTCGCGGTTGCGCGGTCGATCGCCGAGCGGCACGCGCCGAATGCGCGCGCGACCGTCGGTCGCTTCGAAGTCGCGCCGAACTCGCGCAACGTCGTGCCCGGCTCGGTGCAGCTCACCGTCGACATTCGCCATCCGGACGCGAGCGTGCTCGCAACGATGCACGCGGCGTTGCTCGACGAAGCGCGCCGCGCGGTCGCGCCGCTCGACATCGCATTCGAGACCGTGAACGACTCGCCGCCGATCGCGTTCGATCCGATCTGCATCGACGCGGTCCGCGAAGCGGCGCAGCGTTTGCGGCTGCCGGCGCGCGAGATGGTCTCGGGTGCAGGCCACGACGCGGCGTACCTCGCGCGCGTGTGCCCGACCGGGATGATCTTCATTCCGTGCGAGGGCGGCTTGAGCCACAACGAGATCGAGAACGCGACGTTCGCCGACGTCGAAGCCGGGGCGCAGGTGTTGCTCGAAGCGATCCTCGCGGCGGACCAGCGTCTGCCGTAGCGAACCGCGACGGCGCGATTCCGGCTCGACCACGACAACCGACCCTCACCGAACAACACGACCACACGAGAGGAAGGAACACACGATGCCGAAATGGCTCGACGCAGCGCTCGACTACCTACCGCGCTGGCTCGAATTCCAGCTGAACGAACTGCAGCAACCCGGCTGCACGTTTGCCGTGTCGCATCGCGGCGAACCCCTGCTCGAATGCGCGTTCGGGTTCGCCGACCTCGAGCGCAAGGAGCGCATGACGCCGCAGCACCGCTTCCGCGTCGCGTCGCACTCGAAGTCGTTCACGGCCACCGGCGTGATGAAGCTGGTCGAGGCGCGCAAGCTGCGCCTCGATGCGCCCGTTGGGAGGTACGTCGACGGGCTGCACGCGGATGTCGCCGGCCGCACGCTCCGACAACTGCTCTCGCACGGCAGCGGCGTGCACCGCGACGGCCGCGACAGCGGGCAGTGGGACGTGCGCCGGCCGTTTCTGTCGGAACGCGACTTGCGCGCCGATCTCGCAACCGCACCGACGCTGCAGGCCGACGTGCGCTTCAAGTACTCGAACCACGCGTTCGGGTTGATCGGCCTCGCGATCGAAGCGGTGACCGGAGAGCCCTACGTACAGTGGATTCGCCGCGAAGTCGTACGCGCCGCCGGTCTCGCGCACACGGAGCCGGACGTAGCGCGCGCGACTCGGCGCGCGCCGTCGAGCACGCGACGGCGGCAAGGCTCGCCCGCGGCAGCCGGTGTGCCGTTCGCGACCGGATATTCGATGCGCACGCCGCTCGGCCGCCGGCCGATCGGCCGCGATCTACCGACGCACGCGCTCGCGGCGGCGACCGGGTTCGTCAGTACCGCGGCGGATCTCGTGAAGTACTTCGACCAGCTCGATCCGCAATCGCCGCGCTCGTTCTTGAGCGTGAAGAGTCGCCGCACGATGACGACCGCGCGTCTCGACATCCCGGGCATTCCGGCCGGGCGGCAATACGGCCTCGGCATCGCGCGCGGCCGCGTCGGCAAGACCGAGTGGTTCGGCCACGGCGGCGGCTTCCCCGGCTACCTCACGCGCACCTCGGTGATTCCGTCGGAGCGCGTGACGTTCAGCATCCTGTCGAACGCGATCGACGGTATGGCGCCGGTGTGGGCCGACGTGATCGTGGACATGTTCGCGACGTTCGCGCGACGCGGCGCACCGACCGGTTCGGCGCGACGTTGGACCGGCCGCTGGTGGAACGCGTGGGGCGTGAACGATCTCGTGCCGATGGGCGACCGCGTGCTCGTCGCGCGTCCGATTCAAGTCAACCCCTTCATCGGCGCGAGCGAACTTGCGGTGCGCGGCGACCGCGGCCGGATCGTCGTTGCGGACGGCTACGGCACGTACGGCGAGGCGACGCGTTTGGTGCGCGGCCGCCGCGGGCGCGCCACCGAACTCTGGTTAGGCGGCGGGCAACTGTTGCCGGAGGACGCGTTCGTTACGGCGTTCAGACGCCGTACCGCGAAGCGCAGCTGAGGGACGACATGCCGCGGCCGTCGATAGGCGCGTTCGGCCCGCGGCCGTACTCGCGATTCAACGATCGAGCGCGGCACGTGTCGGCACGGTTGATCGTGCCGCTGCACTGCCGCACCATCCCCGAATGATCTTTCGCCAAGTCCGGCCGCCGCCGCCGCTGAATCACTTCATCGAATTCTTCTGGTACTGGAAGGGCGAACCGCTGCCGCACGCCAAAGAACTGATCATGGCGTCGCCGACGATGGGTCTACTCGTGAACCTGCACGAGGACGCGCTGCGGCACTACGACGGCGACGCGTTCGGCGTCGAGCATCGTTCGCGCGGCATCGCAATCTCCGGCGTCTGTACGCAGCATTTCGCGATCGATGCGATGCAACCGGAGATCATGGGCCTCCGATTTCGTGCGGGCGGCGCCTACCCCTTCTTTGCACCGTCAGCGCGGCTGTTCGCGAATCAGCACGTCGCGCTCGAAGACGTGTGGGGGCGCGCCGCGGCGTCGCGCCTACACCACCGGCTCGTCGAAGCGCCGACGATCGACGCGAAGATCTGCCTGCTGCAAGCGGCGCTGCTCGAACGTCTGCCGCGGGACCTGGCACGACATCCTGCGGTCGAACTGGCGCTGTGCCGCTTCCATTCCGGTTACGCAGCGACGCGCGTCGGCGCGGTCGCCGCGGAAGCGGGCCTGAGCCGCCGACGCTTCATCGAAGTCTTCACCGAAGAAATCGGCTTCACACCGAAACTCTATCTGCGCCTGCAGCGGTTCCAACGCGTCCTGAACGGCGTGTTCGACGCGCCGACCGTCGATTGGTCCGAGATCGCCTACCGCCACGGCTACGCCGATCAGCCGCACTTCAATCGCGAATTCCGCGAGTTCTCCGGTCTGACGCCGACGCAGTATCGGGCGCGGCCGGGACAAGGCGCGGGACACGCTCAGCTCGTCGACGTCTGATACGCGGCCGCGCCGCGCGACTCGTGTTCGGGCGCATCGCGCGTCGTCGATCAACGCGACCCCGCAACCGATGCGACGACGTGATTCACTGCCGTCAGCGCAGTCCGAGCCGATCCGACAACATCGTCGCCACGACGTCGGCCCAACGGGCGAGTTCGGCCGCACCGACGCGATCGCGTACCAAGTGTTCCGAGATACTGGCGACGGTCACCAGCATGAATTCCGCTTCGAACGTGAGGTCGCGCCGCCGACCGCGGTCGCGCAGCGATTCGCGCAGGAAACGTTGCGTCGCTTCCGCAATCTGGAGTTCGCGCACGGCGAACTCGTCGGTTTCCGACACCGCAACCGCCGCGTCGGCGAGCAGCAAGCGCAATGGTGCGCCGTCCGATTCGATTCGAAAGAAATGCGCAATAGCCCGCGCAAACCGTTCCCGCGGCGAGCCGTCGTCGCTGAAGAGTTCCGCGGAGATCGCTGCCCACGTCGCGTAGACCTCGCGTTCGTATAGGTCGAGCAACAGCGCGGTCTTGTTCGGGTAGTACTGATAGAGCGAGCCGATGCTGATACCGGCCGCGTCGGCGACGCGATTGGTATTGAACCGCGCGGCGCCGTCGCGCGCGAGAACGCGAGCCGCCGCGCCGCGGATCGCCTCGCACATCGCCGCAGATCTCTCCTGCCGCGGCGATTTGCGGGGCTTCAGATGTTTCGCGAGCCGTCGGGTCGCCG
>DASRZO010000374.1:0-8622 GCA_035686405.1 Pseudomonadales bacterium
GATCGTTCTCGGCACCGAACGGTCCGGCCCGCGTCATCAATCATCCGGTGAACGTCTCCGGGACCGAACGAAGCGCGATCGCGGACGCACCACAGCTCGGCGAACACTCCGACCGGATCCTGCGGGAACTGGGCTACAGCCCGACAGAGATCGTGGCCTTTCGGGACAGCGGCGTCGTCTGATGGGGCCCGTTACAGGTTGCACACAACCCGGACACATCGCCGCAATCAGCGGTTGGTAACGTCCGACACCTTCACCCAAGGCATGTGCAAAACGTGACGACGTTCGACTCGAAATCCCCGGTGACTCCGCAGGCGCCGAACGCATGCGCCGCCACCGAGCACCGCCGCGAGATCGTGGCGGAGATCGAGCAGCTGCGGCGGGAACTCGCCGTTCGGCGGTCCGTGACACGTCGCGCGTCGCGCAGCGTGGTTCTCGCCTACCACGAGTTGCTCGAACGGCAGTATTCGCGGCTCGACGCGCTCCAGTCCGACTGATTCCGCCGTCCATTAACGTTCCATAATGCTTACAGTTTTGCGGCCTACGATTGCCATCGACGTTTGGTTGTTGGATGGCTATGGAAAGACTGACCCGCAGTGAAACCTGGTTGTTGTGCGCATCGCTGACGACGCTGGTAGCAGTGATCGGCTCGTTCATCCTGGTCTAAGACAACCTCCCGTTCATTACCCCAACCTTCGATAGACCACACACACTCCTGGTCTTGGCCTCGGCGCACACCCCTGATGTTGCCGGGGCTTTTTCTTTTCTGGCCCCTGATTTTCGTCTTCCGGCTCTTTGAATAGGTTCGCTCTCCAATCCACCGGCTTACCTGACGGATTCACGAAGTCGCGCGGCGGCTCGTCGGGTTCGGCGAGCGACGCTATGATCCGCTGCTGTGGCATCTCGGAGCACCCCATGAAATACCTACACACGATGGTTCGCGTCACCGACCTCGACGCTTCGCTCGACTTCTACTGCAACAAGCTCGGACTGCAAGAATTGCGGCGTGCTGAGAACCCTGCCGGCCGTTTCACGCTGGTTTTTCTGGCCGCGCCCGGCGATGCGGAGGCTCAAGTCGAACTGACGTACAACTGGGACCCCGAGCGTCTCGCCGGAGGGCGCAACTTCGGTCACCTCGCCTACGCCGTCGACGACATCTATGCGCTGTGTCAACGCCTGATGGACGGGGGCGTCACGATCAATCGCCCGCCGCGAGACGGGCGCATGGCGTTCGTCCGTTCGCCCGACAACATCTCGGTCGAACTACTGCAAAAGGGACCGGCGCTGCCACCACAGTCGCCCTGGAAAGAGATGCAGAATACCGGCGAGTGGTAGCTCGCCTTCCAGCCATGGTTACAATGGCGCTCGACTCACCACTCGGACCGGGGACGACACGATGAAATTGATCAACTCGATTGGACCAAACCCGCAGGTCGTGCGGACGTTCGCTGCCGAAAAAGGCATCACCCTGCAAATGGAAACGATCGACATCATGAAGGGCGAGAATCGCCAGGCCGACTATCTCAAGAAGAACCCCGCCGGCGGGTCGCCGTGCCTGGAACTCGACAACGGCACCTACCTCAGCGAGATCACCGCAATCTGCGAATACCTCGAAGAGAAGTTCCCGGCAAAACCGCTGATCGGCTCCACGCCCGAAGAGCGCGCGGAGACGCGGATGTGGACGCGCCGAATCGACCTGTACGTCTGCGAACCCCTGGCGAACGGCTTCCGCTACGCCGAGGGATTGCCGATGTTCAAGTCGCGCGTCACGACGTTGCCCGAGGCCGCCGAAGGTCTGAAGCGCCTCGCGCAAGAGAAGATTACGTGGATCGATGGGCTGATCGCCGGGCGCGAGTTCATCTGCGGTAAACGCCTGACGCTCGCCGATATTCTGCTGTACTCGTTCCTTGCCTTCGGCACCCAAGTCGGGCAACCGCTGAACGACAAGAACGCCAACATCAAAGCGTGGTTCGGCCGTATGGCGGCGAGGCCAAGCACAAAAGCCTGACCGACTCGGGACGCGCGGTTCGCCGGCGCGTCCCGCTTTCGAAAAACGTTACGCGCCGAATGACGCACCTATCCCGGCTGTGTTACTTTTCGTAGCGTTCTATCGTTAGAACGTTTCGTTTCCGAGGGTGGGAATCAACGTGCGCCGCACTTATGCGCTAGCTCTTGCGATTACGGGCGCGATTGCGTTGTGGCTGTTGTCTGGCCAGATCGGCCGCTCGGATTCGAAGCTGCCACCGACGCTCGCTGAGATCAACGCCGAGCACGGCGCCTCCAGCGAAGACACTCCGCTCACGCGTGTGCGGGCGCACGTCATCCACGCAGAACTGCAGCAGGCCGTGGTGCCGTTGCGCGGACGTACCGAGAACAAACGTACGGTCACCGTCCGCGCCGAGACCGGTGGACCGATCGTCGAACGTGCGGTCGAACGCGGCCAGCGCGTGACGAAGGGTCAGTTACTGTGCCGCATCTCAACTGAAGATCGCCAAGCCAAGCTCGACGAGGGCCGCGAGGGCTTGAACCAGGCGCGCATCGAATACGAAGGCAGTCTCAAGCTGCAGAAACAGGGCCTGATCTCCGAAACGCTAACGGCCACTACAAAGGCGCGCATGGCGACCGCCGAAGCGCAGGTCGAACACGCGCAGATCGAGCTTGCACGCACGCAGATTCGCGCGCCGTTCGACGGCCTGGTCGAAATGACGAACGTCGAAGTCGGCGACTTCGTTCAACCCGGCAGCGCCTGCGCGACGATCATCGATCTCGATCCGATGCTGCTCGTCGGGCGCGTTTCCGAACGTGACGTCCACAAATTGAAGCTCGGCACGGTCGCAAGCGGCGTGTTGATCGACGGCACGCACGTCGAAGGCAAACTCACGTTCATCGGTCAGCAAAGCGACGTCGCGACGCGCACGTATCCGGTCGAAATCCAAGTACCGAACCCCGGCTACGCACTGCGCAGCGGCGTGACCACGCAAATCGCGATCCCGATCGACACCGTACTCGCACATCGCATCAGCCCCGCATTGCTCGCACTCGATGACGAAGGGCGCGTCGGTGTGCGCACGCTCGATCGCGACAACCGCGTCGTCTTCAACCTGGTGAAGATCATCAACGACGAAGGCGGCTCGGTTTGGATCACCGGCCTTCCGGACGTGGCAACGCTGATTACCGTAGGCCAAGAACTCGTCGTGCCGCACCAACAAGTCGACGTCGTCATCGACGCAGCCCCGGAAATGCCTGCAGCTGCGCCGGTGCCGCCAAACGAGCACGAGGTCGCGGCAAATCCGCCCGTCGAGGCCCACGCCTCGGCGCCGTCACCCATCGAAGCACGCGAAAGCTGAAGGCTCCCTGCGGCCGACGGAATCGTTCGGCCGCGGTCCACTGCGTCGCACCCAGTCTGCGCCGGTATAATCGCGCGTCAGTTTGGGAAGATGCCGATGCAGCAAGTCGATCCACGTGGCACCGATTCGACCGATGAACGCGTGCTTCGTGCATGGCTTCCGACCGCATGACTTACACCGTTCGGTTGAGCGCCGCAGCGCAGCTTGGCGTCGAACATGTCGGCGCCAAAGCGGCCACGCTCGCGAAGCTCTCGACCACACACAAAGTCCCGGACGGATTCGTCATCGATGCCGACGCATTCGTCGCGCACTTCGTCAGACACGGTATCGATTTGCGGACAGGACCAGCGGCGAACGCCCCTGACGAGACAACGCTGGCGCAACTACGGTCCACACCGCTCGCTGCGGATCTCGCTTCGGACATTGGGTCCGCGTTTGCCGCCCTACCCACCAACGACGGGCGCGCGCCGATCTGCGTTGTCCGCAGCTCCGCCGTCGGCGAAGACGGCGCAACGACGAGCTTCGCCGGCCAGCACGCGACCTACTACTACGTCGGCCGCGAAGATCTCGAGCAACGCGTCATCGACTGCTGGCTGTCGAGCTGGAGCGCCGAAGCGCGTAGCTACCGCGCGCAGTTCGACATCGACAGCAAGATTCGCATGGCAGTCATCGTCCAGCTGATGGTGCCGGCCGAAGTTGCCGGCGTGACGTTCACGCGCGACCCGACCGGGCGCCAACGCGACTCCATCGTCGTCGAATCGTGTTGGGGCCTCGGCGCCGCGCTCGTCGATGGTCGCGTCACACCGGATAGCTACGTCGTCCGGCGGTCCGATCGCGAAGTCGTGGAGCGTCGCATCGGCAGCAAACGTTTCAAGGTCGCCGAAGACCTACTCGACGCCCTCGACGCGCGCCTGCAAGACGTGCCGCGGCACCTGCAACGCGTCTCGACACTGAACGACCGCATGTTGAGCGAAGTCGTCGAACTCGCCGACGCCTGCGAACGCGAACTCGGCGCACCGCAAGACGTGGAATGGGCATACGCGAACGGATCTTTGCATTTGCTGCAGTCGAGACCGATCACGGCCCCGGCGAAGAACACCGTGCCTCCGTCGGGTCGTTGGATCGCCTTCAAACCGATCCTGGAGAACTTCACCGACTCGTTGACTCCGCTGACGGTCGACGTCGTGCGGCGAGTGCTTCCGCCGTTCGGGCAATTCATCGACGGCCGCTACTACCTCGACTTCGACCGATTGCTGCGCGCTACACCGCTCGCCCTCGACGACGCGGAAATGGTCGATCTCGCGCTCTTGAAGAGCGAACGCATCGAGTATCGCGTTCATTGGCGGCGGCTATTGGCGCTCGCCGTCATGGTGTTCGCAGCATACGTCGGCGCCGGTATGTTGTGGGTCCGCAGCCGCCGCGTTCCGCTCTCCTCGCTCGACGACTTTCGCGCGCGTTGCGCTGCGATGCTCGCCGACGCGGATCTCGATCCGCTCGAAACGCTGCGCGCGCTGCTCGTCGGACCGAGTCCGTTCGCCCCCGTCTCGCAGTTCCCCTTTCAGGTCAACGTGTCGTCGATCCGTTACTTCTTCTTGCTGGATGCGCTGCGGACGTTGTTGCGCCGTTTCGCGCCGTCCTTCGACATCGCACAGGTGGCGCCGCTCTGCGCCGGCACGCAGGACATGTTGTCGACACGGCTGATCGACGATTTGCGCGAGACCGCGCTGGTCGCCGAGCGAACGCCGGCCATTCGCCAGTTGTTGCAATCCGACAGGCTGGAGGAATTACCGACGCAACTCGCCGTGCATCCCGATGCTGGTCCGTTCGTCGCCGCGCTCGAAACGTTCATCGCGCGCTACGGCCATCGCGGCACACGCGAAGTCGAACTCGCCGCGCCGCGGTGGCAGGAAGACCCGACCCCGCTCTTCGTGATGATTCGCAACTTGCTGCGCGAAGGCTTCACCGAGCCTCTCGCCGATCAGGCCGGCGCCCGCCATCGCGCTGCCGAAGCGGCGCTCGCGGCCGCCGTATCCAATCGGGCGATTCGCGGCATTGCGCATTGGTTGGCGCGACGCATTCGTTACTACGCGACGCTGCGCGAGAACACGCGTCACTACACGATGCTCGCGTTCGCGACGGTGCGAACGAAATTGCTCGCGCTGGAACAGCAACTGCTCGGGGCCGGCTCGTTGCGCGCAGACGACATCTTCTATTTGAAATGGGACGAGCTCCGCTCATTGCTTGCCGGCACGATCGAGATCACCTACGCGCAGCGACTGATCCGCGCGCGCCGGTTGTCGCACGCGCGCCGCAACCGGACGCCGCCCGCGCTGACGATCAATATCGACTATCGCCCGCCGAAGCCGACCGCCGGCGTGCTGACGGGCCAATGCGCGAGCCCCGGCATCGTCGAAGGCACGGTTCGCGTCGTGCTCGATCCCGCGACCGACGGCGAGATCAAGACCGGCGAAATCCTGGTCGCGCCGTACACCGATCCGGCTTGGACGCCGTTGTTCCTCGGCGCCGCAGCGGTCGTCGTCGAAACCGGCAGCTATCTGTCGCACGCCGGCACCATCGCCCGCGAACTCGGTATCCCATGCCTGGTAGACGTCACCGGCGTGATGTCGGCGCTGCGCAACGGCCAACGCATCTGCGTCGACGCCACGCAAGGCAAGGCATTTCTGTTAGCGGAAATCGACACCGGTGGAGACGCGCCAGCATGAAGTCGTTGGTCGCATTCGTGATCGCGATTCCGCTCACCGTCGAGCTGCTCGGCGCGGCGCTCGCCGTTCGCGACGCTCGACGCGCGCCCGATGCACGCGCTGCGGCGGTCGAGCGGTTGGCATGGCCGCTGCTCGCGTGGGGGGCACTGTGGTGGTGGATCGGTGCCGAAGGGTGGGACTTGATGGTGGGCGCAGTGGCGCTCGTCATCGTCGCGCACGCGCTCACGTTCTATACGACGCGCGCGCTGCTGCGGAGGCCGTGGTTTCAAACGAATGCGGTCGATACCGACGAAACGGAGGAAAGAGCCCCGGCGACAATGGGGATTGGGAAGGGGGAGAGGAACTTGTCGCCGGGGCGTTGAACCGGTGGGTGATCGCTCCGCCGAAATGGGCCGGACGCTCTCACCAGCAAGAAATTAGTCCTCGCCCCTCGACGAAAGTTCCGTACGCGCTTCAGGCCCGCAGCCACCGGACGATATCGGGATACGCCGTGCGGTCTTGAATGAGGAACAAATGCCCGCCGTCGTACACGCTCAAGTCGGCGTTGCGAATGCGTTGCGCCATGCCCTCCATGTTCGACACCGGCGCAATGCCGTCGTAGCGCCCGGCGCAAAGCAACACCGGCATCTGGAGCCGCGGCAGGCGCTCCCACGTGTCGTGGCGGCGGCGCGCGTCGAGCTGTAACGCGGCGCCCGCGGCCTTCTTCGGATCGTCCTCGCCGAAGCGCGACGCGTTGCGGTTCCACTCGAACATCTTCGCGACCGTATCCGCGTGCTCGCGCTGCCATCCCGGCGTCTGGCGCACGTCGCTGACGCTGAGCTGGCGGCGAAACCGCTCCTCGAGCGGCAAGTGCGCGATTTCGTGCAGCGGATAGCTCGCACCGCCCGCTCCGCCCGCGCTGGTACACGCCAGCACCAGCTTCGAGATTCGCTGCGGATGCCGTAGCGCGAATTCCTGCGCCACCATGCCGCCGAACGACACGCCGATTACCGGCGTCACGTCCCAGCCGATGGCGTCGAGCAACCCCGCCGCATCGTCGGCGTAGTCCTGCATCGCATACGGTCCTGCCGGTTTGTCCGACTGCCCGAGCCCACGTTGATCGTAGGACACGAGATCGAACGTCGCGCCGATGGGCGACTCGAACACGCCCGGCCGCACGCGCAGATCGCCGCCCGTGCCGCTGATGAACAACAGCCGTTCGCCGCGACCGGCGCGCTCGTAATACAGGCGAATTCCGCCGACGGTCGCGAATGCCATCGGCAACCCTCTAGGATTTCAACGCGACGCGATCGTAGATGCCGGTCACCTGTGCGAAGTTGATGATCAGCGTGTGCGAGACCCGCTTGTCGGGATCGTGCAGGTGGTATTTGAAGCGCGTCTGCTGGGTGCCCTGCAGAAACGCGTCGTAGTCCTTCGTCAATTCGCGCACGTCGCTCGTGATCTCGCGGCTCCACGTCGCTCTGAACGGACCGAGGATCGCGCCGCCCGCTAGACAAATCGTGATCTCGTGATTCGTCAGCCCGTGATCGTCCTGTTTGTTCGGCATCGTCGGCGCTCCACCTGAGACACGCGACGATAGCACGATCGATCGGGGGCAGTAGACGCGGCGCCGAACCGTCGCGCGCCTTTGCCGTCAGATCCGGTCCGGCACGACGTCCCGGATGGTCACGTCGAAATCGCCATCGCATCGAACTCGTGCAGCCGTCCCCTTTTTGCGCGGCACGAATCAACCGAACGCGACGCGCCCGCGCATGTGCAGACCGCCGCGCGCATCGACGATCCACACGTCGGCGCCATCGCCGTCCGGTTGGGCGCACGCCTCGAACGGCTCGCCGTCGAATACCGGCGCGACCGCGCGAAACTCGAACGCGCGCACGCGCTGCCGAGGCGCGCATTCGGACACGAGTTCGAGCAGGGTCGTCGCGAGCAGCGGGCCGTGCACCACGAGCCCGGGGTAACCCTCGGCATCCATCGCGTACGGCCGATCGTAGTGAATACGGTGGCTGTTGAACGTCAGCGCCGAGTAACGAAAGAGCCGCGGCGCATCGAACGACCACGCGCGGCGCCACACCGCGTCCGTCGGCGCCCGCGGCGGCGACGGCGCTTCGCCGGTCGGCGGATCGCGATAGACGATGTCTTGATGTTCGCGAATCGCGAGCCCGTTCGATCCGTAGTAGTCGTGTTCGACGTTGACGAAGCACAAACGCCCCGACCGCCCGCTCTTCTCTTCGACGTTCGCTATCCGCGACACCTTGCGCGCCTCGTCGCCGAGCGCGAGCGGCGCCAGGAATTCGATCCGGCTACCCGCCCACATCCGGCGCGGCAACGGCACCGGCGGCAAAAATCCGCCGCGCTGCGGATGGCCGTCGGTCCCGAGTTGCGCCGACGCGACCACGTCGAGGAAGTAGCACCAATGCCAACCCGGCCGCAGCGCAGCGCCCGCCTCCGGCGCCGGATACGCCGCATCGAGCGTCGCGTGCAGCGCTTGCGCGCGCCACGGATCGAGCCGACACTCGACGTTTGTCTCGCGCCCGATCCAATCCGTTAGGCGC
>DASRZO010000375.1:0-2859 GCA_035686405.1 Pseudomonadales bacterium
GGCGCCGGTGCGGGGCGAACGGCGTCCGGCATTCAGAAGATGCTCGAAGAGCAAGGCATGGATCCGAACGAAGTCGGCCGGCTGGTGCTCGATGCAATCCGGAACGGCAAGTTCTGGATCCTGACGCATCCCGGCATGGCCAAGATCGTGACGAAGCAAGTTGCAGCCCTCGCCGCCGATCAGTCGCTGACGGGAATGTAGCGCCGCTCGAGCACATCCGTGGTGCGCGAGTTCGAGGCTTCGCTGCGCGATCCGTTTACGACGGCGCCGCGCTGACGGCCGCGAGATGGCGAATGCGATGGCGCTGGCGGGGATCAGCGGTCGAATCTCGATCGCCCAAGCGGCGCATTCGATCCCGTTACATCAGCGTCGGTGCTGGCGGATGGTCGAAACGAAGCCGACGTTACGGCCGCTGCAGATGCAACAAGCCGTCCGAACCGATCACGCGCGTCGGCGACGACTGCCGGTCGACGCCGATGATCGTATTGAAGAGATCGCGCGTGAACGTGGCATTGCCGAAGAACCACGAATGGCTCGGCGCGCCGGTGCGGCGATCGGGTTGATCGGTGCGCTCGACCGTCGTATCGGCGTCGAGCAGTGCGTAGTACTCGGAGCAATCGACGTTCACCGCCTTCGCCGGTGCGTCGGAGGGTAGACCGCGACGGCCGACCCGCGGCGCGAGCCCGACGCGTTTCACGTTCGAGAGGTCCAATACGTCGTCGTGCGAGTTCGAGTAGTTGGTCAGGCGCACGCAGTGGTTGTACATCGACTTCGCGCCGCTGTCGTCGGCACTCAAACTCGCCGACGAGATGTCGCCGGCGATCAGCATCATCTGGCTGACGGTCCACGCCGAGTTCTTCAGTTGCGTGTCGTCGGCGTCGTCGAATGCCTCGCGAATCACGTAGGCGCCGGTCGAGTGGCCGAGCAAGTGCACGTTGATCGGGCAATCCGGCCGCTGCGTCGCCGACAAATAGCGAACGCCATCGGTGACCAACTGGAGCGCGGTCTCCTTGGCACGGTGTCGGTCCGGCAGGTAGGCGAGCGCGTTGTTGTCGGACGGCCAATCGAACGACACGACCACGCCTTTGAAATTCAGCGCGGCGAGTCCTTTCTTGATGCGGCGATGGCGATCGAGCACGTCGGCCTCGGAATTGTTGAAGCCGTGAATGAGGATCAGGATGTCGCCGCGGTCTTCGCCGTTGTCGTTTTTCCACGCGCCGGCGGCTTGCACCTCCGCATACCAGCGCGACGCCGGACCCGAGGCTTGGTCCGGCGACGGCACCGCGGCTGTGACGGGTACGCGCAAGAAGCGCGTCGATCCGACGTCGGCGACGAACGCGCCTTGCTTCACCGCCCGCACCGACATCACGTAGTCGATCTCGCTCATCTCGCCTCCTAACGGTTATTACCGACCGCGTCTAGCCGACCGCGTCTGGCCGACCGCGTCGAATGTACGCGCGCACGGGTCGGAATGGCATCGATCGATCGCGATGTGGCTCACGGCGCGCGCTGTGCCTTTCGATATGGCGTCATGTCGATCCCGAACACGCCATAGCGTGCCTCGACGGCGGCGATGGTGGCGTCGCACCAATAGCTCGAGCCGGGCTGCGGAAAGCCGAGCACTGCGCGCTGCTCGAGCGAAGCGGCCGCGATCAAACGTTCGAACAATTTCGATTTCTGATACGCCGACCACGCCCAACCCACGTGCAGCACGCTGATCCATTCTGCCGCCGCCTTGCGATACGTGATGTTATGCGCGAGCCGCAGCGCGGCCGGCTTCAGTGCAGTGCCCCGATGCCATAGATCGTGTCGATACAGCAGCACGTCGCCGGGCTTGTAGCGGACCCGACGTTCACGCGCGTATAGGCTCGCGCGCCAATCGGCCAGGTGCGGTCGCTGCTTCGCGAAGTACGTTTCCGCGTGTGCGCGATCGTTGACGTAGTCGAGCTCGGCGACGCCCGGCGTGTCTACGATCGGCCATCGATACGCAGGATCGTTCGGGCCGTCGCGCGGGACGAGCGCAGTGGCACCGCCGCACGCGTCGACGTCGTCGAGGTACAGAATCAACTCGACGGCTTCGGGCCGGTCCCACGGACTCGGATGGGCGAGCGTGTGGTTCGGGTAGTCGACGTGGATGCGTTGCTCGTCGTTGTCGAGCGCGCCGCGCGGTCGGGTTTGCCCGTATTTCGGCCACAGGTCCGATTGCGTGAGGCGGAGTTCGCTCGTTGGGACATCGAGCAACGCACCGATTGCCGCGAGCAAGCGTGGATGCAATGTGATCGCGTTGAATGCGTCACTCCGCGACGGAAACGCCATACGACCGCCGCTGCCGAAATCGGCGATTCGTGCTGCATCCGGCGAGCCCGGCGGCGGGAAGGTACGCGTCGCATCGGCTCGCAATGCCGCAACAAGCTCGTGCTCGAAGAGATTCGCGACGAACGCGAAGCCGCGAGTTCGCCATGAGTCGATTTGCGGTTGCGTCAGCGCGCCGTCGGCAGTCGGCGTTGCGTCGATCAAGCCATCGGTCATCGTCGTGAGACCCTTCGACGGAGTACGCATCGTAAGCCCGCACTGCGTTGCCGTCGCGACGCGGCGCGGCGACGACGAACTTGTCGCCGGCCGGATGAGCGGATCGCATACGATGGTGGCCGCCGCCGACTCGACGCGTTGACCGAGACGCCGTTTGAAGATGTAAAATGCATCAGTTATGATGTCCAGAACATGATATCGTCTGCTCAAATGCGTGCGGCGCGCGCGATGCTCGGCATCGACCAGCGCGCGCTCGCGAAGTTGGCGGGCTTGTCGTTGCCGACGATCCAGCGCATGGAGGCGAGCGAAGACGTCGTCCGCGGCAATGTC
>DASRZO010000376.1:0-2547 GCA_035686405.1 Pseudomonadales bacterium
GTGCAGGAACTCGCCGGCGGCGAGCATCGTGCTCAGATCCTGTCGGTGCTGCTCGTGAGCTTCATGATCTCGGCGCCGCTGAGTTCGTTGCTGCTCGGAAATTTGATCGCGGGGTTCGATCCGCTGACTGCACTGCTCCCAGGCGTCGCGATGTCGCTCGTGATCTTCGCGGCCGGTCTCGCGGCGAGCGGATTGTGGCAATACGAAGCGCCGGCCGGGCTCGACCCGCAGGCCGACGGCCCGCCCTCTACGTCGACGCCCTCTACATCCACGCCGGCATGACGCCGCGGGCATCCGCGAACGCGACGATACGACGAACGTCGGCCGCCTACGCGCGGCCTTCGATGTAGCGCGCGACGAGTTCCGGATCCTGCATCGGAATGAAGTGCGTCAGCTGCGGCAGGTAGACGTCGCGCCCCTGCGGAAACTGGTTGGCGAGTTCTTCCCAGGTCGGCGACGCCAGAAAGTCCATCGCTTCGGTGCGCACGCGCTTCTGGCCGCGCAGCACGACGACCGGACGGTCGATCGTCGCGAACAACTCGTGAATGTCGCGTCCGCCGGAACCGGTGTAGATCGACGCCTCGACCAACGGCGGACACGCGAGCACGAAGCCGGGACCTTCCGGATTCGGTACCACGCCGTAGCGGCAGTAGTCTTCGAGCACATCGTCGCGCCACACGGCGAACGAACCGCGCCCCTTCAAACGGTCGAACATTTCGCGCCACGATTGCCAATGGTTGTTGCGCTTCGACGTCGGATGATCGTGCGGCCCGCGAAACGGGGAGTTGCTGCGCATCGTCGCGTACAACTGCGGATCCATGATGACCGGGTCGACCAGCACCAGTCGCTCGAACCGCGCTTGCTGGTGCGCCGCGGCCTGCACCATCGCGTGCCCACCCATCGAATGGCCGACCCCAACGAGCCGGCTGAGGTTCAGGATCTCGACGAATCGGCCGAGGTCGTGCCCGAACGATTCCCAGTTGAACGGCGGCACTTTCGCGCTCCGGCCGTGACCGCGTTGATCGAGCGCGATCACGTGGCGACGCGGGTCGAGATGTGCGACGACGCGATCCCAGCAGCGCGCGTGGAACCCGGTCGCATGCGCCAACAGCACGCTGGAACGCGACGCTGCCGCGGAGCCCCACTCGAAATAACAGAGTTCGACGCCGTCGACGGCGACGTGGCGTTCGATCGGAGCGCGGACTGCGTCGGTCACTCGAATCCATCCGGCAAAAAAGGCCGCGGATTATAGACGGCGGTCTGCGCAACTTCATATCGCACGCGATTCCCGACTATAGTTCGAAGCCAATGACGCGAATCGACCTGGGGGGTTCGGTGACGGAGTCGACCAACGGCGCGGCGCGCCCCGAAGACGCTGCGCTCGACAGCACGCTCGCACTCAATCCGGTCGTCGGGTTCGGGCTCGACGACGTCGTGAAAGCCGGCGCAAGTGTCGTCCGACAAGCGCTGCTGCAACCCGCGATCGGTTTCGAACACGCGAATCGATTGTGGCAAGAGTCGGTACGTATCGCGTTCGGCGGCTCCGACGCAGCGCCCGATCCGAAGGACGCGCGCTTTCGCGACGCCGCGTTCGCCGACGGTTTCTACAAACGTCTCGCCCAAGGCTGGGTCGCATTCGAACGCGGCGTGCACGAATGGGTCGATGCGGTCGGCTTCGAGCCGATCGACAACCAACGCGCGCATTTTTTGCTCGGCCTGATCGCCGACGGCCTCGCGCCGACGAATTTCCTGCTCGGCAATCCATCCGCGATCCGTAAGGCGCGCGAAACCGGCGGCATGAGCCTCGTCAAAGGCGCGCGCAACTTCGTCGGCGACCTGCTCCACAACGGCGGCATGCCGTCGCAAGTCGACAAGACGCCGTTCAAGGTCGGCGAGAATCTCGCGAACACGCCGGGTTCGGTCGTGTTTCGCACGCCGATACTCGAGTTGATCCAATACAAGAGTCGCACGACGAACGTCGAGACGCGCCCGGTCTTCATCGTGCCGCCGCAGATCAACAAGTACTACGTCTACGATTTGTCGCCGGACAAGAGCCTCGTCCGCTATTTGCTCGATGCCGGCTTCCAAGTGTTCATGGTCTCGTGGCGCAACCCGCGCGCCGAACAACGCGATTGGGGTCTCGCGGACTACATCGACTCGATCGAAACGGCGATCGAAGCGACGCGCGAAATCACCGGCCACCGCGCGGTGTCGGCGGTCGGCGCATGCGCCGGCGGCATCACGCTGACGGCCGCGCTCGGTTACATGGCCGCGCTCGGTCGTGCGGATCGCGTCGCGTCGCTCACGTTGATGGTCAACGTACTCGATACGCATCCCGAAGATTCGGTCACCGGCCTCTTCATGACCGACGAGGCGATCGAGGCCGCGCGGAAGCGCTCCGCGCGACAAGGCGTGCTCGACGGACAGGACACCGCGCGCGTCTTCAACTGGATGCGGCCGAACGATTTGATCTGGAACTACGTCGTGTCGAACTACCTGCACGGCGAAACGCCGCCCGCGTTCGACATCCTGTATTGGAACAACGAC
>DASRZO010000377.1:0-7145 GCA_035686405.1 Pseudomonadales bacterium
GATACCGGGCGGCCGCGCATGGTGCGCACGATCATTCCCGACAAGACGACGGCGCTGACCGCCGCGCAGGCGATCACCGCGGCACTGTTCGCCCGTGAGAAGACCGGCCGCGGTCAGCACGTGAAGCTCGCGATGTTGGACGCGATGGTCGCGTACCTATGGCCCGAAGGCATGACGGCGTACACGTTCGTCGGTCGGGAAGTGCAGGCGTCGCGCGCGCAGATCGCGCAGGACCTGATCTTCCAGACGACCGACGGCTACATCACCGCGGGCGCCGTCTCCGACGACGAATGGCGCGGCATGTGCGTCGCGCTCGAACGGCCGGAGTGGCTCCAGGACGAACGCTTCAAGACGGCGGCCGGTCGCGTGATCAACGTGACCGAACGCCTCGCGTTGACGGCCGAGGTGCTGAAAACGCGCGGCAGCGCCGAGTGGCTCGAGCGGCTCGACCGCGAAGGCGTGCCGTGCGCGCCGGTGCTGACGCGCGAAGGCGTGATCGAGCACGAGCAGATTCGCGTCAATGCGACGATCGAGGAACTCGATCACCCGGCCGGCGGCAGAATTCGCCAACCGCGGCCGGCCGCGCAGTTCGGCGCGACGCCGGCGCGCATTCGCCGCCACGCGCCGCGGCTCGGGGAGCACACGCGCGAGGTGCTGGAACAGGCCGGGTTCGCGCCGGCCGAGATCGAGGCTTTGGCCAAAGCGCCATAATTGCATCGTTGGCGCCGTCGCGCGCGTCAAGATTCCGTCGGTACCGTTGCAATCCGCAACAATGCCGGCCCGCGCGGTTGTAAGTTCGTCGCCGTGGTCTAGATTTGATAGACACTAAGACCGAATTTCCGGGTGCCTGTCATGCCGAGCGACTTCGAAACCTCGTTGGATGACTCGGTCCAAGTCCTGCGCAAAGTCCTACCGTTGATGACGCGTCAAGGCGTCCCGACGATCCCGCAGAACTACGCGGTGTGGTTCGACTACGTCGCCGAGCGCAATCCCGATCTCAGCCGCGAACTCGAACGGCGCATCCGCGAGGGCGTGCAATTCACGCCGTCGATGTGTCGGCGCCTCTACGAGAAGTTCTACATCGACGAAGCGCGCGCCGAAGTAGACGGCTTGCGCGAGTCGATGCGCGACGCCGTCAACACCGTGCTGCGCGAACTCGGCGATCTCGGCACCGACATCGACCACTACTCGACGGTGCTCGACGAATGCAGCGACACGCTGACCGACGATCTGACGCCGGAAGGTTTGAAGACGCTGCTCGTGACGCTCGCGAACGAGACGAAAGTGGCGAAGGAACGCAGCCACGAAGTCGAAGGCACGCTGGCGACCATGGGTGAGGAACTGGCGGACCTGCGGGCGCAAGTGAATCGCTTGTCGCGCGACTCGCGCACCGACGCGCTGACGGGCGTCGCGAACCGTCGCGCGTTCGACGAGGCGATGCGCAAGATGACGCAGGACGCGGTCGCGAGCGGCGAGAGCCTGTGTCTGATCCTCGCCGACATCGACCACTTCAAGAAATTCAACGATGCGCACGGCCACTTGATCGGCGATGAGGTCCTGCGCTGCGTCGCGCACGAGATGGAGCAGTGCGTCAAAGGCCGCGACCTGATGGCGCGCTACGGCGGCGAGGAGTTCGCCGTGCTGTTGCCGACGACGCGGATCGAAGGCGCGATGATGCTCGCCGAAAGCCTGCGCGCGATCATCGAAGTCGAAGGCTTCACCGACGACGTCACCGGCAACGTCCACAAGGTGACGATTTCGATCGGCGTTTCGCAGTACCGCCACAACGAAGACATCAACGCCTTCATCGAACGCGCCGACGCCTGCCTGTACCGCTCGAAACACCGCGGGCGCAACCGCGTGACCGGCGAGCAGGACCTCGACACCGTCCATTGACGACCGCATGTTCCCGACGCGGGGCCAACTCGAAGTATTCGTCGTCGCGTGGGTGGCGGCGGCGCTGACCGCCTTGTTCCTCACGCGGACGTTGACCGTCGCGGACCACTCGCAGAAGCAGGCGCTCGAATCGGCGGCCGCCGCGTTCGTCGCCGGCGTCGAGATGCTGCAAGCCGAGTCGCGGCTCGGAGACCGGCGGCCGTTGAACGCGATGGGGTATCCGACAGGCCGCTCCGGTGCGTTGCGCGACGACTCCGATTGCGAATTGATCTGGCACGAGACGACGCAGAACGCGGCGCTCGTCGCGCAGTTCGTCGCCGACACGCACGGCGGCGACCGATGCGAGTATCGGCTCGACGGAACTGCCGAATCGACCGCGCGCATCCTGTACTGGCCGCTCGGCGCCGATACCGCGAGCGTCGAGTCGTCGCACGGCCTTACGCGCGTCGTACGCGGCACGCACGTTCAGGTCGACGCGGGCGACCTATCGTCGTAACCGCGACGTTCGCGTGCCGAACACATGACCGGCGTGAGATGACGCCGACGCAATGACCTTTGCCGGACACGACACTACAATGGCGCGTTTTTCGACTCGCCGTAGCGGATGCAGCTGACCCAAGGAATTCATCGAGCGGTGCAATTGCATCCGGATCGGCCGGCGCTGCTGTGCGACGAACGCACCGTCTCGTGGCGCGAGTTCGCCGATCGCGTCGCGCGTTTGGCCGGCGCATTTCGCGAACGCGGCGTCGCCGCCGGGGACCGCATCGCGATCGTGTCGAACAACAGCGACCGCTACGTCGAGTTCTACTTCGCGACGCTGTGGTGCGGCGGCGTGATCCTGCCGATCAATACGCGCGCATCGATCGACGAGATGGCGGCGTGTCTCGACGACGCCGAACCGACGCTGCTCGCGTGCGACCGCGCACACCTCGACGTCGCGCGCACGTTGCGCGAGCGCTGCGCCAGCGTGCGCGGATTGGTGATCGCGGCGGCACCCGTTGCGAACGACGCGGCCGGCCGCCGCACTGAAGCCGGCGCGGCGCACTGGGAAGATCTGGTCGGTTCGACGGCACCGATCGCCGACGCGCGCCGCAATGGCAGCGATCTCGCGTGTCTCTTCTATACCGGCGGCACCACCGGCCGCGCGAAGGGCGTGATGTTGTCGCACGACAATCTGATGGCGAACGCGATGATGCAGATCGCGAACCTCGGCTTGGGCGAAGGCGCGGTGCACCTGCACGTGTCGCCGATGTTCCATGTCGCCGGCGGCGCGCGCGTGTTCAGCACCACCGTGGCCGGCGCGACGCACGCGACGATCGGCCCGTTCGATCCGGACGCATTTCTCGCGGCGATCGAGCGCTTCAAAGTGAGCGTCACGGTCGTCGTACCGACGGTGCTGAATCGCTTGGTCGATCATCCGCATCTCGATCGCTACGACTTGTCGAGCCTCCGGCTCTTGTCGTACGGCGCATCGCCGATGCCGGAAGCGTTGCTCGAGCGGGCGCTCGATCGCTTCAAAGGCATCGCGTTCCTACAGTCGTACGGCATGACCGAACTGTCGCCGGTCGCGACGATGTTGCTGCCGCGCTATCACACGTTCGAAGGCCCCGATGCCGGTTACACGCGTTCGGCCGGGCAAGCCGTGTACAACGCCGACGTCGTCGCGATGGACGACCACGACCGGCCGGTGCCGACCGGAACGATCGGCGAGATCTGCGTGCGCGGCCCGATGGTGATGCAGGGCTATTGGCGGCAACCGGAACTCACCGCGCAGGCGGTGCGCGACGGTTGGATGCACACCGGCGACGCCGGCTACATCGACGAGCGCGGCTTCGTGTTCTTGGTGGACCGCGTCAAAGACATGATCGTCACCGGCGGCGAGAACGTGTACTCGGCCGAAGTCGAGAATGCGATCTACCAGCATCCGGCGGTGCACGAATGCGCGGTGATCGGCGTGCCGAGCGAGGCGTGGGGCGAGGCGGTGCACGCGATCGTCGTGCCGAAGCCGAATGCGACGGTGAGCGCCGCCGAGATCGTCGCGTTTTGTCGCGAACGGATCGCCCACTACAAGACCCCGAAGAGTTGCGAGATACGCACGCAGGAGCTGCCGAAGAGCGGCGCCGGCAAGATCATGAAAGCCGAGCTGCGCAAACCGTTTTGGAAGGACGCCACCCGAGGAATCAATTGATGCGACGAATCGTTTTGTTGTGCGTGCTCGTCAGCGGCGCGGCGTTCGCCGACGACGAACCGCTGCGGATCCGCAACCTCGCCCCGGCGTCGGGCATCTACGGCGAACCGCGCGCGCTCGGCGGCGACGTGCTGGCAAGCGGCTACGAGCTGACCTTCTACACCGAGATCGCCAACAACTTCACCAGCGACGCGAACGGCACGACGCTCGCGTTCTTCGACGGCGAGACGACGTACTACACGTACGGTTTCCGTCAGGCGGTTGCCGACAAATTCGAGTGGGGCTTCGAGATTCCGTGGGTGGAACAGCGCGGCGGCTATCTCGACCATACGATCCAAGACTTCCACAGCTTCTTCGGGTTTCCGAACAACGGCCGGCGCGAAGCGAACCTGAATCAAATCGACTACTACATCTCCGACGGCAACAAGGTGTACGTGAATTTCCAGGACTCGCACGACGGCTGGGGCGACATCCGGGTCACCGGCGGCTATCAGCTGCTGCGCACCCCTGAGCGCTCGTTAGCGGTGCGCGCGTTGGTGAAGTTGCCGACCGGCGACATCGACACGCTGACCGGCTCGAACGGCACCGACGGCGCGACGTGGCTCGACTACACCGACCGCGAGTTGCTCGCACGGCTGGGTATGTCGATGACCGCGGCGATCGGCGTGATGGTGCTCGGCGAGGGCGACTTGATGCCGCAGCAGCAGCGCCACGTCGCCGGTTACGGCCACTTCGGCATCAGTTATCCGGTGACCGACGCGTGGACGTTCAAGGCGCAGCTCGACTATCACAGCGATCTCGTCGATGCCTCGGTGCGGCAGATCGGCGGCGCAGCGCTGCAAGGCTCGCTCGGCGCGCATTGGCAGATCACGCCGCAGCTCTTCACGAACTTCGCACTGGTCGAAGACCTCGTTTCCGACAGCACGTCCGACGTGATGGTGCAGATCATGTTGGGGGCGAAGCTGTAGCGCAGACCGCGCTGCGCGATTTCTTCGCGACCCGCGATCTCGCCGGAGAGTCGATCCGCGATCCGCCGACTTGCGGGCGCCTTATGCCGGCGTGAGCAGAAAGTGCCCGTGCGACGCGGCGACCGGCGCCGAGCGTTCCTCTTGCCAGATCTCGGTCCGTACGTTCGCAACGCGGCGCCCGTGGCGCGTGACGATCGCGCGCCCGTAGGTCTCGACCGGACGCGCGGAACGCAGGTAGTCGATCGAGATGTCGATCGTCTTCGGCAGCCGTTCGCACGAGGTATCGAACAGCAACTGCACCGTCGACGTGATTTCGAGGAACGCGCCGATCACGCCGCCGTGCAGCGCGCGCAGGCGCACGTTGCCGACGAGATGATCGGCGAACGGCAGGACCGTCGTGATCTCGTTGCCCTTGCGATCGATGCGAATGCCGAGAAATCGCGCGTACGGCAGGTGATCGACCAACGCCTGCATGTCTCGGCCGCGGCCTTGGCTGCGCAGCTCTGCGAGTATCTTCATGGCTGCGTCGTCACGGGCGCGGCGTCGTCGGCGTGCCGAGCATGAACGTCGCAACCGAGCTCGCGATCGGATCGTCGCGATCGTTCGCGTGAAACGCGATCGCGCGGACGAATGCGACGTTGGCGGTCATCCGATAACAGGTGGCTTCGCAATAGAGATCCTCGCGCGGTTGCGCCGGGCGCATGTAGTCGATGCGCAAGTCGAGCGTCGCCATCGAGCGGTCTTCGGTGAATTGGCTAGCGTCCGTGCGCACCGCCATGCCGGAGGCGTTGTCGAGCAGCGCGGTGATGACGCCGCCGTGCACGACGCCGGTGTCCGGATCGCCGACGAGATGCTCCGCGTACGGCACGCGCACGACGCAGGTATCGGCACCGCGCGACACGAACGTCATGCCGATCGCGGCGGCGTGCGGAATCTGCGCGAGATGGTCTTCGAGTTCGGGCATGCGGGCGTTGCAGCGCGTTTGCAGTGCGGCGAATTCTAGCCGTGGGTGCGGCGGATGTGCACGGCGGTTCGGTGTGACGGGCGCGCATGGCGGATGACGCGCGCCGGTGCGCTTCCGATTCGTCGCATCGGCGTATTCGCGTTTGCGCGCCGCGCACATATCGGACGATTCCGCGGAATCGTCGCGCGCGGCGACTGACGGCGGTCGTCGGCTGCGATGGCGGTCAACCGGTCGATGCGTCGGAGTGCGGCCGGCGTCGTGCGGTCGAATCGTACGTCGGCGCAAGCCGTCTCCCCTCTGCGTGCACGTTAGGAGTGTTTTTTAATTGATATTTGCTGTACTGTATGTAAACACAGTATCGGAGATCGGCGATGGACACGGACGCCCTGTGCAACGAGATCCGCGCCCTGTGCGCCGACATCGAGCACAAGGAATTCGCGCTGCTCGAGCGCATCGCCGAGCTCGACGCGTGCCGTTCTTGGCGGCACGAGGCAATGCCGAGCTGCGCGCACTGGCTGCACGCGAATTGCGGGCTCGACATGGTGACCGCGCGCGAGAAGGTGCGCGTCGCGCGTTCGTTGTCGGAATTGCCGGTCACGCGCGCCGCATTTCGTGCCGGTGACGTGTCGTATTCGAAGGTCCGCGCGATCACGCGCATCGCCGATCGTCAGTGCGAGCACGAGCTCGTCGAACTCGCGCGAACGAACAGCGCCGCGCACGTGGAGCGCACGGTGAGAGCGATGCGCCAGGCGCAGCGGCTCGAAGAATCGCGCGTCGCATTCACCGCGTATCGCCATCGCACCTTCACGTCGCACACCGACGACGACGGCACGCTCGTCTTCGAAGGTCGGCTGCCGGCGGAGCAGGGCGCGTTGCTGCTGCAAGCGCTCGACCGCGGGATGGACTGGCTGTTCCGCGGTCAACCGCATCGGCCGCGCCTGCGTCACGACGACGCGCGCGTCGAAGACATGCCGCTCGCCGTGCGCCGCGCCGATGCGCTCGCGATCCTCGCCGAGCGTTTCCTGTCCGATCCGCCCGTAGCAGAGGAAGGGCTCAACACGGCCGATCGCTTTCAAGTCACCGTGCACGCTTCCGCGGAATCGTTGCCCGAGCTCGGCGCGGTGAATCC
>DASRZO010000378.1:0-4491 GCA_035686405.1 Pseudomonadales bacterium
CGCCGCAAGTACGTCCATGTAGCTCCTCCTCGGCATCCATGCCTCGGAAGTTCCCGCAAATCGATCGCCGCGTCTCCCGCGCCAACGGATCTTCAGCGTCGCGACGAACGACCGCGAACTCGATCGGGACTCGCGTCGTGAATTGGAATCGCGACACCGGTTTGCGCATGTCATCAGTGAACCGTGTGCGACGTCGGCGCGGACGGCTTGTCGCGCGCGTTCAGCATCGCCTTCAGCAACGTCGCTTTCTGAATCGGCTTCGTCACGTAATCGGTCATGCCGGCCTCTTCTGCGCGGCGGCGGAACTCCGGCATTGCGTGCGCGGTCAGCGCGATGATCGGCGTGGTCGGCCGGCGGCCGGAACGTTCGAGCGTGCGGATGTGCTGCGTCGCGGAGTAGCCGTCCATCTCCGGCATTTCGCAGTCCATCAGCACGACGTCGATGTCTTGGCCGTGGCTGCCGAACATCTCGACGGCTTCCTCGCCGTTCTCGGCGAAGTGCACGGTGGCACCCCAGTTGTTCAGCATCTTGCCGACCACCAAGCGGTTCGTGCGGTTGTCTTCGGCGACCAACACGCCGAGATTTTCGAGCGGCCGCGCATCGGTTGCCGCGGCGGCTGCATCCTGCGCCGGATGCAGCAGGCGCGCGAGTTGCGCGAAGAGAATCGGTCGCGCCAACGTCGCCGTGCCGTCGAAGCCTTCGCCGATCCATACGATCATCGCGCCGGAGGCATCGAGTTCGGCGCTCGACTCGACGCACGTTTCGTCGAGGATCAGCGTGTCGTTGGCCGACAACGCCTCGGCGTCGAGCGCGTCGACGTCGTCGAGCACCGTCATTTGCGTGGTCCAGCGTTCCATCACGAGCCCGATCGAGCGCGCCAGCGCGTCGTCGTCGGTCACGAGGAATACGCGACGCTGCGACTGTTCATGTCGGCGTTCGGTCGCATCGGCCGGCGCCGCGGAGATCGAGAACGTGAACGTCGTACCGACGCCGGGTTCGGTCGTCACCGTGATGCCGCCGCCGAGCAACTCGATCAAGCGTTTCGATATCGCGAGCCCGAGCCCGGTACCGCCGTAGCGCCGGCTGATCGAAGAATCGGCTTGGCGGAAGCGATCGAACAGCATTTTCGCGTGTTCGGGTTCGATGCCGATTCCGGTATCGGCGACGAGGAACTCGATGTGCCCGGGTACGGCAGCGTGCGGCCGCACGTGGATCGTCACTTGGCCGTGTTCGGTGAATTTGACGGCGTTGTTCACCAGATTACCAACGATCTGCTTGAGGCGCGTCGGATCGGATTGGAACGTCAACGGCGTGCCGGGTTCTACGAATGCATAGAAGTCGAGCGTCTTGCGACGGAAGTGCTCGCGATACAGCACGTTGATGTCATCGAGCAGCTCGAGCAGATCGACCGGAACGATCTCGAGTTCCATGCGGCCGGCTTCGGCCTTCGAGTAGTCGAGCACGTCGTTCAAGATGCTCATCAGCGCTTCGCCGGAACGTTTCAGCGTGGCGATGTAGTAGCTCTGTTGTTCGTCGAGCTGGGTGCCGCGCAGCAGTTCGGCCATGCCGAGAATGCCGTTCATCGGCGTGCGGATTTCGTGGCTCATCGTCGCGAGGAACGACGTCTTCGCGCGGTTGTCTTGCTCCGCCATGTCGGCCTTCAGTTCGGACTCCTTCGCGCGCAACTTCGCGACGAGCGCGGCGTGGTGTGCGTCGCGGCGGTCGCTCGACAGCACTTGGATGTGCTGCGCGAGTGCGATCGCGAGCATGATGCCGAGGAACACGCTCGACAGCAGGATCAACGACTGCACGGTGCCGACTTCGAGGCTCGAACCGACCAGGCGTGCGGATGCAGCGATCGCCATCGTCAGGATCAGCGGGCTCGTCGCAACGACGAAGCGGCGCGCGTTCGCGTCGCCGCGCCGCATCGCGCCGACCGCGTGGGCGAGCAGCCACGGCGCGCTCGGCGTCAACAGCACGATGAGCGGCATGAATAGCGGTGGTTCGGGCCACGCGCACAGAATCGCTGCGGCGACGACGCAGCCGATCTGAAATGCGCGTAGCGCGCGATCGGTACGGCTTGCGGGGTCGATTTCGAGAAAGCCGCGGCCGAACGCCAGCAACGCCCACAAGCAACCGGCCATCGCGACCGGCAACGCGCGCGCGGTGAGCCACGGCAAATCGGGCCACAACACCAAGTCGGCGTAGCCGTGGCCGATCACTTGCCACAAGGCGATCGACCCGAGCAGTACGGACAGACGCGCGTAGTTCGCGCCGCGCGTGATGAGGAACACGACCAGGTTGTAGATGCAGAGTCCGAGCAGCGCGCCGAGCCCCGCGCCAACGACCAGTTCATGGCGCAACGCGTAGCTGCTGAAGCCCGCCTCGCTCCACAAGCGCGCCGACATCACCATGTTGTCGATCGACGCGGCGAAGATCTGCAGCGTGACGCGGCTGCGCGGTTCGATTTCGACCGGCACGACGGCGTTCGGGAACGCGACTGCGCGCGTGGCGACAGGCAAGGCGGCGCCAGTGTCGACCAGCACGCGGTCGTCGTCGTCCGTGCGCGCGTGTACGAGGAACGTGCCGAGTCGGCCGTGCGTCAGTTCGAGCAAACGCCGCACCGGTTTCGTCGAATCGTTGACGAGCTCGATCTCGAACCAGTACCCGGCACCGTAGCGTTCGAAATCTGCGCCGTGTCCGACGACGGGGCGGAATGCGCTCGATTGCGGCCGCGTGTGTTCGTCCGTCGCAGCCTGATAGTTCAGTTGGTCGGTGACGTCGGCGAAATCCGCGAGCGTGTCGACGCGCACGGCTGCGCCGGCGGTCGCGGCGAACAGGCAGGCGATCGCGGCGCAGATACGAATACCTGCGCGGACGGCGGCGCGGTGCGTGGTTTCGCGGTGCGGTGCGGACGCGAAATCGACGCATGCGCGTCGGCCGCGACGGAGACGGCTCATTCGGACGGCGGACGTCATCCGAAAAGTGTAGTTGCGCTCTTCGGATGCGCTCGTTCAGGTGCCGTTCGGGTCCGCGCGCTACCATCCGCGTAGAAGGTCTTGGTCATGGTGCGGTTCGTCGGAGTATTGGAGATGCGCGGGCTCTGGTGGGTTCTGGGCTTCACGCTCGCCGCCGCGGCAGCGCCGGCCGAGGCGATGCGCTGCGGCGTCGGACTGATCCAGACCGGTCAGTACACCTACGAAGTGTTGGACCGCTGCGGAGCGCCGGTCGAACAACACGTCAAGACGATCTATCGCGCGATCAACTACCGAGACGGTTACTACGGCGACGACTATCACCGCGGCAACGTGGCGCCGATCGTCGCGCCGGTGACGGTCGAAGAATGGATCTACGACTTCGGGCCGAATCGCCTGCGCCGCCGGTTGGTGTTCGAGGACGGCCAACTCGTGCGCATCGACACGCTCGACCGCGGCGGCTACGCGTCGCCCGAATGACGCTAGTGCGGCGGAGCGGTGCCCGCGAGCGGTGGTAGCTCCAACGCTGCCGGCTTCGGCCGGCGCAGCGCGTCGTACAAACCCCAGTGCGCTTCTTCCGGATGTCGGCCGGGCACCGGATTCGCGTCGTCGACCCGCCACGGCGCATCGAATGCCGCGAAGTACGCGAACGCGCGCGCGGCGCTCGGCGCGAAGCGCGTCCGCAGCGCCGCGTAGAAGCTCGCTTGCCGCTGCGGCGTGTAACCCGATTCGGCGGGTGCGGTCGGTACGCCGGTCTCCTTGACGAGAATCGGTCCGCACGCGTGCGACGCGAGATCCGTGACGACGTTCACGACGAACTGCGCCGCCGTCGCGTCGGATTCGGTCGCGAACCACGGCTGAAACACCGGGTGCACGTTGACGAGCATCAGGTCGCTCGCCGCGATCGCAGGTTGCGCGGCGGGCTCGAGATATAGATGAAACGGTTCGCTCGACGTCAGTGCGAGCCGCGGCGCGCGGCTCCGCACGCGTTCGATCGCCGCGACCACGTCGGCGAACGTCATCGTCTTGGCGAAGACGCGTTCGTTGCCGAGCGCGAGTGCAACGACGAGATTGGGGTGGCGAGCGGCGGCGGCGAGCGCACGGTCGAGCTCGTCGCCGTCGGCCGGATCCCACACGCCGAGGATCACCGCGCGATAGTCGAGCTCCGCCGCGACGTCGGCGATGCGATCGGCGCCGCGACCGGCGCCGTACGTGATCAGGCCGTCGAAGCGGCTGCGCAGCAGCCGTAGGTCGTCGCGCATGCTGGCGGGGTCCACGGTCGTCCACGCGCCGTCCGCCAACACGAGCGACGTCGGGTGATAGGCGACGAAGCGCCCGGTCGCCATCACCGACTCGATGGTCGCGAGCGCGTGGACGGCATCTGCCCGACGCGGGCAGTCGGGCGACGCGAGCGCCGGCGCGGCGACCAGCCACGCGACGAGGGGGATGAGGGCGCGATGTTCGATCACGCAGCGATGCTGCCGAACCGAGCCGGTGTCGGGCAATGGTTGCACGG